>JAOUBJ010000022.1 GCA_029860345.1 Candidatus Zixiibacteriota bacterium
GTATGTGACACAATTCACAAACCAATTAAAACCAATAGCGACCAAATTCAGAGATAGCCCATACCCGCCTGAATATCCAGGTCCATGATGTTATGTAGAGATTGTGACACAATTCACAAACATCCGCATGCTGAGTGCCCAAATAGGTGACCCGGCCAGCCTTCTTCGGGCCAGCCAAATGGCGGTCGAGGCTTTTGGGGAAACTCAAGTTTGCATTTTCCGGCTCGATTTGCTACCTTCGCCACATGCCCATTCCAACCCAAAAGGACATCTTATGAACGATACGCTCATAACTTCGGCGGCCGGAATTCTGGCCATTTTGGCCGGTGTAACCTCGCTGTTTTTCTTCCTTGAGAAAAAGACACAGTGGACGTTTTTCAACTATTTCCCGCCGCTGATTTTTATTTATCTGATGCCGGTCGCCTTCTCCAATTCGGGCATTATCCCGACTCAGTCGCCGGTCTACGATTTCATGGGCAGCACTATTTTGCCGATGTTTTTGCTCATTATGCTTTTGGAGGTCGATATCCTGGCCACAATTCGGGTCATGGGGAAGGGCGTATTCGTGATGCTGATTGGGACGCTGGGTGTTGTGATCGGCGCGCCTATTGGATTCATGCTGGTGAAACATGGCCTGGGACCCGAAGCCTGGCGAGCCTTCGGCGCGCTGGCCGGGAGTTGGATTGGCGGGACCGGAAATATGGCGGCGGTGGCCATTGCCTTCGATCTTGATGAAAGCACGCTCGATTTTGGCTACGCGGTGATTGCCGACAACGGCGTATATCTGGTTTGGCTACCGATTATGCTGGCCTCGAAAAGCCTGGCCGGCAAGTTCAACAAGTTCACCGGCGTCTCCAAAGGGCGACTGGAGCAGATGGAAAAAGCCGCCGCCGAGCTGACCGCCGATAAAGGGAAAGCTGAAATGAGGCACTATCTCTATCTGGCCTTTTTCGGGTTCGGCGTGACCGCAATTGCGACCTGGTTGGGGCAGATGCTGCCGCCGGTGCCGCCTGTGCTTTCGGCCAATACCTACAAGATTTTGATTGTGACCTTTGCCGGGATTGGCTTGTCGTTTACTCGGGCCAGCCGGATTCCCGGTTCTCACGCTTTGGCTATGGCGCTGGTCTATTTGTTTGTGGCTCGGATGGGGGCCAAAGCTGACTTGTCCAGCCTGGATGAGTCGGTTTTCTGGTTCTTGCTGGGGGCGTTTGTCTGGATATTCATTCATGGTGGTTTTTTGGTTGGAGCGGCGAAATTGTTCAAAGTCGATGTCCACACGGCGGCCATTGCTTCGGCGGCTAATATTGGTGGAGCGGCCTCGGCGCCGATTGTGGCGGCCCACCATAAACCGACTTTGGTACCGGTCTCAATTCTGATGGCCTTGCTGGGTTACGCAATCGGCAATCCGATGGCGATCCTGGCCGGGACACTTTGCAGGCTGGTGGGGTAGGGGGGGATTCAGTTAGTGTGGCGTCAATAAGAGAGCTTAGATTGCCGCGTCGGACACAAGGTGCCCTCCTCGCAATAACGGAGCATAGCATGTCGAGGTTTATTAGACAACAAAACACGCCAGAGTCGTCATTGCGAGCGAGTCCGCCCACGGCGGATGAGCGCGGCAATCTCATGCTAATCCTCAACTGGGAGACTACATGCCCAAAAAATACTGGCTGTTAAAATCTGAACCGGACTGCTTCTCAATCGATCATCTGGCCGATGAGCCGAACCAAACCACCCACTGGGACGGCGTCCGCAATTATCAGGCCCGAAACATGCTCCGCGACGATATCAAAAAAGGGGACGAGGCGTTCTTTCACTATAGCGGCTCCAACCCGCCCGGAATCGCCGGGATCGTGAAAGTTGTCAAAAGCGGCTACCCAGATCACACCGCCATGGACCCCTCAAGCCAACACCCCGACCCCAAGCACACCAAAAACAACCCGATCTGGTACATGGTCGACGTTAAGTTTGTCCGCAAGTTCTCAGAAGTAATCTCACTCGCTACGCTCAAACAGACGCCCGGTCTGGAAGAAATGGAAGTGTGCAGGCGAGGGAGTCGGTTGTCGATTCAGCCGGTGCGTCCGGAGGAGTGGAAGATCGTGCTGAAGCTGGCCAGGGGTTTCGACCTACAAGACTGAAGTTCATCCTTCGACTCCGCTCAGGATGACACGGGCAAGCCGTGGTTTGCGCGCTACGCGCGGTGGCATCTACAGAAGTGTCAACCAGTGGTCTCGATCTCCAAGAATCTCTACTCAAGTGATCTGTAAGGCATGTGGAGCTCTGAAAGGTGGTTTGCCTAACAAGGCTGTCCGCAGCACTTTTTGAACTTCTTGCCGCTACCGCATGGGCAGGAATCGTTGCGACCGATTTTCGGGGACGGACGTACAAACGGCTCAGGTTCATCCGGGAGTTCAGACGGCCAAGGATCTTTTGTGGTCAATAACTCATCATCAAGAGCATCCACTCGCGCGCCGAATTCCGGGTGATCAAAATCGATATCCTCACGGAGTCGGACCAGCACTTCGCTACTATCAATGTAAGCGCCGACCATCGGGTCTCTCAGGCGGGCATAGAGCCCCCGTGGGTAGATTTCGAACTCGTTCAGATGTCGCGCAGTACTTCGGACATAGCGGTCAACCAAGGGCAGGAGTTCACGATCACCGTAACTGCCGATATAAATCAGGGCTAAGACTGTGTTGTAAGAAAAGAAACGTTGAAGGGCTTTTGTGATTCTCGGGTCACGCACTTCTATCTGCGACAGGATGTCCAGCCAGGCCGATGCCCGATCCGGATCGCTTTGATCCTCTTCGTATTTGGCATAGACGGGCTCAAACACCGGGGGACCGATCTTGGCCAGAGCCAGGAGAGTGGAGTCATACATGTCCAGCTCATCATTCTCCCTCACGCTATCGAGAATCTTGACGAGTATGTCGATGGCGGCCTCGGCCTTCAGCGCGCCGAGAATGCGACATCCCTGAATGCACCCTCTTTCAAGAGCAGAATCCCACGGTTCGTTTTTAATGGCCATCCGATGACACGCCTGTAGTTTGGCGATTAGAAACTGGATACAATGATCCCGCTCCGGGTACTCTCTCAGCTTCCTCAGGGATGAGTCTTTCGGGTCCTTGACGCTGACTGCTCGGAACAACTGCTCGAGCTTGGTGTTTTTTGTATCTGTCATAATGGTTCTGTCCTCACAAATTCTCGACGCCCAGTGCGCAATCTAATCAGATCAGATGCGCCCAGCAACCGTCAATTCACTCCTCAACCTGGCCGACCATGGGGACGAAGCGGACCTCATAGAGCGTGCTGCGCTTGAGGCCGTCTGATTCCCTGGTCAACCTGGTCAGAAACTGGCGGCCATAGGCATCGGTGGTCAACGGAATAATAATGGTGCCGCCAACCGCCAATTGCGCTATCAGAGGTTCTGGTAGTTTGGGCGCTGCGGCCGTGACGATGATGCCGTCATACGGTGATCTCTCCGGCCAGCCGAGAAAACCATCGCGAACGTCGGTGTGCACGTTGCGACAGCCGAGTTTTTTCAGGATACGTCGCGCCTTGTCGGTCAACTCGGGAATGACCTCGACCGAGTACACTTCCTTGGCCAGGTCGGAGAGTATTGCCGTCTGGTAGCCACAACCGGTGCCGATTTCCAATACTCGTGACGTATCTCTTAGCCTCAACGCCTGGGTCATCGAGGCAACGATGTATGGCTGGGAGATTGTCTGGCCGTGTCCGATCTGCAACGGACCGTCCGAGTATGCTTCGTCCTGTCGTTTGGGCGGCACGAAAAGATGACGTGGAATCCTGAGCATGCTGTTCAGCACGTTCGTGTCCGTGATGTCACGGCTCTTCAGTTGGTCATCGACCATTCGGCGACGCTGTTCGTCGAAGGAGATACTGCTGTTGTAGCTTCGTCGTTTTTTCATGTCTTGCCTGCCGGGTCATTATACGTGATGCAGGCTGGAGTTGTCAGGTGGAAAAATGGAGGCAGGCACCAATCGTGATTTCGACCTGCTCAAGACTAAAGAAGAGCTTGACTGATTCCGAAAACGGCATTACTTAGGCTGATACTGCTGGGGTAGTTCAGTTGGTTAGAACGCCTGATTGTGGATCAGGAGGTCGGCGGTTCAAGTCCGCCCCCCAGTACTTACTTATCCTGAGAATCAGCCCCCTACCCACCCTGGGATAAGTCCGCCGGCCTTCACTTTAGCCGCTTCTTTGCTGCTCCAGAAGGATCAGTCGGGCAGTCAAGGAATCGCCGCACCAGCCGATAAATCCCAGTGTAAACTATTTCGCGATATCGCGATACACGCATGCGGACAACATGACAATAGACAACCAGGCCCAACGCAGTGCTCACCATTTGCAGCAATCCGGTTTTGTGCCGACCTGTTGTGCTTCAGATGAAGCTCAGGCTGCATCTTCTTCAATCGAAGATCTGGAGCATTACCTGGCAAGCATGTCGGTGCGTTTGGCCAGAATCGATCACAATCTGGCCGGGGACCACTTCCGGTCGGATATTGAGGCCATCGGCCGAATCGTTGGCGCCGATGCCGCCTATCTGACCTGGCTTGACGACAAGCAATCTTCAGTCTCTGAGAGTTCCGTTTGGTCAAGTGATGACCGCTTGCCGTTCTCGGCGGAAGCGGGGATGGCGATCGACGATCTTCCGTTCTCACTGACGAAATTTCGATGGTTCGACCGACAGCACGAGCAGGAAGCAATCGAGTTAATGACCTCGGGAATGAAGGATCGTGAACGACTGTTCCAACAGACCGCAGTTAACTCGCTGGTCAACATTCCGCTGGTAAACATCAGGGGTGCAGTCGGTGCTATCGGCTTTGTGACCTGGTCACCGTCTGAACCGTGGTCGGAGAGCACCGTGTCCCTTCTGAGGCTGGCCGGTCAGACCCTGTTGGTTACACGTGAACAGATACTCCTCCACGGGAACCTGACCCAAACCGCAGACAACTTCCGAGCCATGGTGGACTACGCCCACGACTGGGAGGATTGGATAGGCGCAGACGGTCGTCCCCAATATATCAATCCAGCCGTCGAACGGGTAACAGGGTATACACCCGACGAGTGTATGTCCATGAAGGGCTATCCGATGCCACTGATTCACGAGGAGGATCGTGGCAAAGTTGCGACTGAGTTCAGTACGGCCATCGACGGGTCTTCGGGCACAGATTACAGATTTCGCATACGCAAAAAGGACGGAACCGAATGGTGGATGACGGCATCCTGGCGACAGATTTCCGACAAAAACGGAACTGCCTGCGGTTTTCGCGTGAGTCTCCGGGACGCATCGCGGCAGGTAGAAAAAGAGCGGCAACTGGCTGACAGCGAAAAGACGCTGCGAACGCTGATTGACTCGATGGTTGATTCAGCCGTTCTGTTCGATACCAAGGGGTCGATTAAGGCAGTTAACGAGGTTTTCTCCGGACATTTCGACACCACCCCGGCCGACATGATCGGCAAAAATCTCTTTTCACTACTTCCGGCTGAAATAGCAGAAGATCGCCGTCGCCTGGCCGATCAGGTCATTCGTACCGGGCAGAGGGCTCATTATGAGAGCAATGTTTTCGGCGTGTGTCTAATGGTAACCGCCGTTCCGATCCTGGATGTCGAGGGAGGAGTGACCGGGCTGGTGGTTTTTGCTCGGGATGTGACGGAATTCAAGGCAATTGAAGAAGAACTCATGAGGTCGCAGGATCGTTTGGAGAGGCTGGTCGAAGAGCGCACATCGGAACTGGCTGCCGCCCACGAAGCACTTTGTGTCGAACGAGCGAATCTCGAACAGAAAAATCTGGCCCTGCAGGAATTGCTGTCGCACATTAAGAACGGACGAACCGAAGTCGTGGATCAGATTCGCACCAATATCGACAAGATAGCCGTGCCGATTCTGGAAGCTGTGGAAGCGTGCAGCAATCCCTCCACCTGCCATTCGATCTCCTTGTTGAGAAACTGTCTGGATAACATCACCTCTCCTTTCATCAGTGAAATAGAAAAGTCATGTTCACGACTTACGCCCAGAGAGCTGGAAGTATGCAACATGGTCAAAAACGGTTTCTCCAGCAAACAGATAGCATCTGTGTTACATATTTCCCCGCAGACAGTCCTCAGACAGCGCAAGCTGATACGCAAGAAACTGAGCATATCGGGTAAAAAGATCAACCTGGAAACATTCCTGAGATCACAATCGCCCGAACTACCCGCTGTCGGCGACGAAGAGCTCACCTCAACTGCCTGACACACATTCTGTTAGTCTCCTTTGGGGTACGTCGCTTGCCCCAAAAACACCCTTCTGTATACCCTCAAGCGGAAACAGCCTGTTTCGATAACCCCAGCAAAGGGAATCGAACATAGAAACAATCTGCACACGCCGAAGACGGCGGTGTCTACGCGGACAACAGGAGGTACGAATCATGAGAGCAAAGCATTGTATGACGATCAGTCTGCTCTGCCTGCTGGCCCTGGCCACGACGGCGATGGCCGAGAAGCCTTCGATTGACTTGGATTGGTACGGGTATGTCAAACTTGATGCATCCTATGACCAGAATCCGACCAGTCACGGCAATTTTGTCATGTGGGTTAAGCCCCAATCACTTCAACAGGATAACTCGCAATTCAACATGACCCACAAGTCGACTCGCTTTGGGTTGAAAGCAGCTGGCAAAGGTTACGAGCGCGTAACCGTAGGCGGTAAGTTGGAGTTCGACATGTATGGAAGCGGCGGTACGGAAAACAAAGCCATGTTGCTCCTGCGTCATGCCTACTTCACGGTGAAGGCGGGTCGTGTTATGTTGTTGGCCGGGCAGAGTTGGGATTTGATCTCACCGCTGAACCCGTCCACGCTCAATTACCCTGTCATGTGGGGTGGCGGCAACATCCAGTATCGACGCCCGCAGGTCAGCCTTTTCTACACCATGGCGTCTAACGAATCGACCAATGTGACTGCCGCGGCCGGTTTTTTCCGCACCATCGGCAGCGACTTGACGCCAACCTTCTCTCTGGCCACGGGCGAGGCGGCTGATGGCATCGATGACGGCACCGATGCAGCCGTGCCGTCCTTCCAGGGTCGGTTGGACGTTAAACATAAGTTCGAGTCCGGCACCTCCCTGCGTGTAGGCGTTTCGGGCCTCTGGGGTCAGTTGAAGTCGGAGACCAACCAAGGCAACTCCGAAAAATATGAATCTTCAGGATTGATGGGCCACTTGATGGTCAGTCTGGCCAACGGCGCAGGTTTTTCAGGTGAGTTTTTCTCAGGTTCCAACCTCGGGTCCTACTTCGGTGGCGTGTTGAACGGCAATCGGATCGATGGTCTGAAGGCCAAAGGTGGTTGGGTATCAGCTTGGGTCAAGCCGCACAAGAAAGTGAAACTCACCAGCGGATTCGGTATGGACGATCCGGACGATGCCGATCTCGGTCCCGGTAACCGTTCCAAGAACCAAGCCTTTTTCGGCAACCTGAAGTACACGTTGGTGCCGGCAGTCACGCTGGGCGTTGAAGTGTCACAATGGGAAACGAGCTATCTGGATGCCGACGCAGCCAAAGCGACGCGCGTTGAATCATCCTTCATTTTGAATTTCTAAGGACGACAAAGTCCTGTTTGAAGACATGTGAAAAGAAAGGTAAGACTGATGACTCCTACAAAATGCTTTCTGATTGCAATTGCCGTGATATCCCTGGTTGCCATTCCGGTATTCGGCGGCGAATCCGTGAAGCTGGGATTGAACTATCCCAAGACCGGTCCCTACCATGTACAGGGTCTTGATCAGTGGCGGGCCGCCAATATGGCCGTCGAAGAGATTAACGCAGCCGGTGGGATTCTCGGTAAGCAGGTCGAGTTGGTCTGGACGGACTCAAAGTCCAATGCCGACGATTCCAAAGCCCATGCCGTCGATCTCATCGACAACCAGGGCGTCAAGATGATCTTTGGCGGCTCGTCCTCGGGCGTGGCCTGCGCTGTGGGTGACGTCTGCCAGGAAAAGGGTGTGCCTTTCTTCGGTACCCTGACCTATTCGACCGCGACAACCGGCAAAAGGGGTCATCGCCACACCTTCCGTGAATGTTACGACGCCTGGATGGGTGCCAAAGCTATTGGCGATTACCTGAACTCGAAGTTCGCCGGAAAGAAATACATGTACATTACGGCCGATTACACCTGGGGTTGGACCACGGAATCGTCGGTACGTAAGTTCACCAACACCGATGACAAAGATGCGCACAAGGGTGTTCTGACACCCCTTGGCACCAAGGATTTCGCCAAGCAGCTTTCACTGGTCAAGATGATCAAGCCGGACGTACTGGTGCTGGTGCTGTTCGGTCAGGATATGGTTAACGCCATCCGGCAGGCAACCTCGATGGGGCTTAAGAACTCGACCCAGATCGTAGTTCCGAATCTCACACTTGGTATGGCCGAGGGTGGTGGCCCGAAGGTCATGGAAGGCGTTATTGGAGCTCTTCCCTGGTGCTGGCAGGTTCCTTACAAGTATGGATACGACAAAGGCAAGAAGTTTGTCGAGGCTTTTGCGGCCAAGCACAACAGGTATCCGAGTACATCCGGAGCCTCGGCCTATACTATCGTTCATCAGTACAAAGAAGCCTGTGAGCGGGCCGGTAGTTTCGATGCACCCAAAGTTATCACCGCCTTGGAAGGACACGAGTATACTTCGCTGAAGGACAAACAGTGGTGGCGGAAATTCGATCATCAATCTGTTCAAGCGGTTTTCGCAGTAAAATGCAAACCGCAGGTTGACGTCATGAAGGATAAATTCCACCTGGATTACTTCGAGATTCTCAGTCGGGTCGAAGGTGCCGAGGCCGCCATCTCCAAAGCGGAGTGGGAAGCGGTCAGAGCCCAGAACAACCTGCCGAGCAACCTGGAGCCTCTAAAGTCCATGGCCACTCGGTAAGACTCCCCGCGCCCTCGGAAGCCGGCAGCATTTGTCTCCTCCCCGCGATGCTGCCGGTTCCTGAGGCGCAAACGAGATGATAGGACTGTACGCGGTCACACACCCTGCAGGAAAGAGGAAGAACAAGATGAATATTCTGAATATTCGCAATCAGATACTTGGAACCGGTTTGGTGAGCCTGGTTGTGCTTGTGGGCGTGATTGCGTACTTCTATGGCTTTGCCAAAAGTGAATTCACCGGAAGTAGCCAGGACCTGGTCGGACTGATAAACCAGCGTTTCGCCGACGAAATGGATCGTGGCTTTGCGACCGATGCCAAAACTTTCAATGACTGGACCAAGGACGACGTCTTTGGTATTGCTATTGAATTCAGCACCACAAAAGAACTGACCGGCGAGTTCGAACGTTGGCTCATGAACGCCCCCGGCTTTTCTCTGATTGTCCTGGTTGACCAAGCCGGCGTGGTACTTGAGGCGACCGGATCAAGCGCTCTTTCCACGTCGGCAAGCACGTTGGCCGGGAGTGCGCTGTCGGACTACGCCTGGGCAGGCAGACAGACCAAAAAACGATCGACATTCGGTACCAGCACGGTTCTGGCCAACCTCGGCTCTGATGCCACTAAGACCTGGTCGTTTTATTGTCCGTCGTACAGTAGCTCGGGAGAGCGCAACGGTGCCCTGGTTGCCTTTACCGATTGGTCCAAGACTCAGGCGCAAGTAAGACGCTGCACCGAGGCTTTGGCCGACAAAGGGTATTCAAGCGCCAGGTCGGCCATCATTTTCCCGGGCCAAAGCGGCTCTCTGGCCTCCTACGAATCGGCCAACTCAGAAAGTGCAAGCCAGGATGAGACCTCTATGCTCACAACCTGGGCGGACAACGCCGCCGGTTTTGCAGTTAACACCGGCAGCATCTCAGGCGAGGATGTCTTTGTCGGTCAGAGCCCGTTGTCGGGACCGACTTTGTCGGATGACGACGTATCGGCGACCGGACCGGTATTGCTGACAGTCGTCCCCGAAGAAGAGGTCATGGCCCAACTGAACAGTCAGCTGATAAAGATCCTCCTGTTAAGTATGTTGGGAACGGTCCTACTGATTGGTATCAACTATTTCATAGCCCGCCGGATCTCGCGTCGAATCACCCTCGGTTCGGAAATCGCCGAAACGATGGCCGCCGGTGATGTAAATCAGACTATTGAGATCCACGGCAACGATGAACTGGGAGCGCTGGGTGCTTCCTTCGCCAAACTGGCCGCCTACATGAAAGAGATGTCGACAGCCTCGGAGAGGATTGCCGACGGCGACTTAACCGTGTCGGTGCAACCGAAGTCCGAAACAGACCTGCTGGGCAATTCATTCAAGAAAATGGGTTTGAATCTGACTATCATGATCCGTCAACTGACCGAAAGCGCCGGCGAGGTGGTTTCGGCTGCCACCGAAATCTCAGCTTCGTCGGCCCAGATGTCCCAGGGGGCCAAACAACAGACCGACCAAATCGACCAGGTATCTACCGCCATTGAAGAGATGACAGCCACCATAGTGGAGTCCTCGAAAAACGCCGGAGAAGCCTCCGAAGGCGCCAAAAGCGCCTCCGAAACAGCCGACACCGGTGGCGAAGTGGTCGGTAAGACAATCGACGGCATGCAGCGCATCGCCGGGGTAGTTCGCGAGTCTGCGGAATCGATCTCCAGGTTGGCCTCGTCGGTTGATCAAATCGGTGAGATCATCGGTGTCATCGACGACATCGCCGACCAGACCAATCTGCTGGCGCTCAATGCAGCCATCGAGGCCGCCCGCGCCGGCGAACAGGGTAGAGGCTTCGCTGTAGTCGCCGATGAAGTGCGCAAGCTGGCCGAGAGAACCGGCACCGCCACCGGTGAAATCACCGGTATGATCAAAGGTATCCAGTCGGAAACCGATCAGGCCGTCAACTCCATGGAAGCCGGCATTCAGGAGGTGGACAAAGGCAAGGAGCTGGCCGACAAAGCCGGCAACAGCCTCAATGAAATCGTGTCCATGTCACAGCAGGTTATGCGAATGATCAATCAAATCGCCGACGCCGCCTTAGAACAGTCCACCGCCGCTGAAGAGATAGCCAAGAGTGTTGAGGATGTGTCGTCCATTGCCAAAGAGACCGCGGGCGGCGCCGACCAATCGGCCAGCGTGGCCGAACAACTCAGCCGTCAGGCCGATCACCTCAAGAGCATGGTAGCAAAATTCAAGGTGGAACATTAATCGACTGTCTTGAGAGGTTGACAGCAGCAGTGAAATGACAAGCAGCGAGGACATGATGCCCACAGATGTAGAAGACAAAGTCGGCAGCCCAGTCTGCACCCAAGGGGGTACGAAACCACCGACATCCAGGCCTGGTCGGCTCAGCGTCAGAATATTACTCAAAGACCTTGATAAGGCGCTGAAGGCCAAGTCGTCGCATAGTGTCGCACAGGCCGCGCACGCCTTGGCCGAGCTTGCGCTCAGAACCGGCAGGATCGAGTTCTTCAGAGTGGCCTTGACCCTGGAGACGATGGGCACCTACGACGAACTTGATGGAGCACCGGCAATGAGGGCAAGGCTGGACCAGGTGATCGCGCGGTAGGCCGAGTCCCTTCTTGTCATTCCCGCGCCTTCTTGTCATTCCTGCGCCCCTTTGTCATTCCCACGCCCCTTTGTCATTCCCACGCAGGCGGGAATCCATCTTCTCTTGTAGGTCAGGTCTCTCTTCTCTTGGAGACCTGACAGAATTCATGTGCGCGGCAATCTCATGCCTCGACTCCGCTCGGCATGACAGACGCACAGCGAACTGAGATTGCCACGGTACGTCCGCCGCGGCGGACACCTCGCAATGACGACTCCTGTGCTTTTCAACAAGTAGGTCAGGTGCCCTCTGCTCCTGACAACGATCTACTCACACACCGGCGGCGGGCCGCCGCCGAACATAAAGTCCACCATATAAACAAGATCGGCGATGTCGATGGCACCGGAACCATCCACATCGGCCGCTGCTACAACCGGCGGGGGAGGGCCGCCCGCAAACATGTAGTCAACGAGATAAACCAGGTCACCGATGTCCGGGTCGCCGCCTGAACCATCGATATCACCGCAGATAAACAGCGGACTAACCCAGATGTCGAAAGCTCGTTCATGGAAGTCGCCGGCTTGGTCCTCGGCATGAGCGGTGAACGAAAAAGTCCCTGCGTCACCCGGCGTCCCGGAGAGCATGCCTTGGGCCGAAAGTGTGATACCGGTACCGCTGAGATCGTCAAACAGATCGCTCCAGGTGAACACACCATCGCCACCGGCGGCGCTAAGAGTCTGCGAGTATGGTTCGTTCACAATGCCGTTCGAGAGTTGTTCGGTGATGATTCGCGGATCACATGTGGATTGGGTGATACGGAAGGCATCGACGGCTGCCTCAACTCTGGAATCGGCCCCCAGGTCTTCGGCGTGAAATACAAACTGAACCGAGGCCGGCATCGGCATGATTTCGTCCAACTGGAATCGATACAGCTCCCAACCGCCGTCGGCGTTTTCCACCGGCCCCAACTGTTGCAGCAAGGCCCAACTCTGACCGCCATTGGGGGAGACATGGACCCGGAAGTCGTCGCTGTAGGGATTCGCCTCAGAAGAGTTCGAGAACCAGATGGCGTACTCCACCTCGGCTCGTTCATAGGTCAGGTCGATTATCGGTGAGTACAGATTTGTCACGCCGTGATCGACATCGTACAATCCGTCCTGTTCGGTGAGGTAACACATGCTTCGATCAGGGAGATTGTAGTAGCCGGAACTATCATAGTCTCCCTCCGGGGCGCCCACCCCGCCGTCCGGAAAGGCACGTTCCCACATACCGAATGTGGCGTCGCCGACAACCGTCCAACCGAGATCAAACTGGAAGTTATCATGGAAAGCCACGTCAATCTCGGTCACAACGTTCTTGATTATCGGACTGGCCGTATCGGGGTGATACGCCACGCCACTTTGCACGCCTTCAGCGCTGAAGTAGTACTTCACCACGCTGTGGCAGCTCTGCCCTGGAATGGTTGCGCCGAAGTCGGCGCTTCCCAGGTCATTCAACGGGATGGAGACGAACGGTCCATCGTCCACAGAGTAATGCAGTTGCCCGCTGAATGGCACAATCTCCTCACCAGAATAGGTTGACAAGGCT
This sequence comes from Candidatus Zixiibacteriota bacterium, assembly GCA_029860345.1. Classification (NCBI taxonomy): domain Bacteria; kingdom Pseudomonadati; phylum Candidatus Zixiibacteriota; species Candidatus Zixiibacteriota bacterium. The sequence continues at coordinate 13,076 of JAOUBJ010000022.1, forward strand.
ACGACCATCTGAGTGTCGAGGCCGGGGTATATAAGAGGCGGATCATCAAGTGGATGTTCGAACACCAGCGTTGGTTCAGCCCAGTAAGTGGCGGCGGCCACAAAAGCCGTGGCCAGGCTGGCTTTTGTCATTCGGGTGTAGTAATCCAAATCCATGTACTCAATACTGTCGTTGGGACTATGGTACACTGGAGACAAGCTACCTTCAGAGATTTCCATGGCGTCATAACCGTAAATGTAAAAGAAGAAATGGTCCGACCCTTTTGGACCATAAGGTTCGGTTACGTTAGCTGCAATGCTGATGTCTTCCAGAGAATCGGCCAGCGTTCCCCAGAGTTGACCGTATGGGTTGGTGCCGAAGGGGAAGGGAAGTACCATAGCCTGGTCCATACTGCCAATGGAAGCGATCATATCCATGTTCAGCATTATCACGATCTGGTCGCCACGGGAAGCTGCATCTGCCGCGTAATGTTTGGACCCGCACAGTCCCACCTCTTCAGCGTCAAAGAGTACGAACTTGATCGTCAGGCGGGTATCGATATTATTTAGGACGCGGGCAATCTCAAGCACGGCGCAAGTACCGGAGGCGTTGTCGTCGGCTCCCGGTGAGAAGGGCACGGCGTCACGGTGGGCGCCGATAACGATCTCCCGCGAAGGCACTTCGGTCCCCACTTTGACGCAGACGACGTTCGAGTACTTCACGGTATCTTCTTCCCAATACCTGGTCTCTGCAAAGCCTGAGTCTATAATTATCGAGTCGTAGCCGAACTCGGTCAATTTGTCGACAATCCAGAAGCGACTTCCGATGTTGGAGCTGGTTTCCACAACCCGGGTCCAGTACGAAGTTAAAGTTACAACATACGATTCAAGCGAGTCCTGATTGACCAGATCAATCAGCGAGTCAAGGTCCATAACTTCATTCAGCCGATCCATGTCGAGCAGTCGTGGCTCGCGATAGACAATCGGTAAATTTTCCTTACCCAACCAAGCCAGACCGGGCAGTTCATCACCGGTTGGTAGCAGGGCCGGATCAACATCGAAGAGCCGCATGCCGTCTGCTTCATGAAGCACCTGGTAGCGGTTCCGGTTCGAGTCGTCACGGCGGATGTCGATGGCGAGTTTTGATCGGTTAACGTCGGATGCGACCAACTCAATCGTCAGACCGGACTGCGATAACCGGTCCAGACCCTTGTCATCCGCCAACACCAGGTAGCCGTTGGTGACGCGCAGTACGGCGTCTACTTCGCATGCAGTCAACTGCCGCACAGCTTCGTGGCTGTCGACGACAACCATGTATAGGTCACCGGCGATAGCCGTTGGGCAGACCGCTGCCACGAGAGCCGCCAAAAAGAGCACCTTCTTGAACATAACATCACCTCTTGTATAGGATCAATCAGAGGGTCAGGATGGTGCCGTCGTTATGGGGATATCAGTCGATTCAATCTGCCAACCTGACCGACTGCGTGGACAAGCGGTGACGCCTGTCCGTCAGCACTTACCAGAAGTATAGCCCGATCGTTCCATGATGTCAACTGATTCTCGCCGACAATCGCGGACGGAGAGTCCCCCGACCAAACGAGAGTTATCATAGCCTTATATTTCTCAAGCGTATCCCAGTTTGATACGTACATAATGGCAAGGCTAACAACTGGCGTATATGCATCTAAAGGTGAGCGGCCGAGGCTCTTTGGTTGGGAAGGAGTACCGTCAATGGCATAGTCTTTACATAAGGCGGTCGACGGATCGACGGTTTTATTGTGCGCGGCAACGATGCAATCGAATCAATAACTTCAGATGGAGAAATAGTATGAGAAGCCCAAGAAGATTAGTCCTTTCCGATGAACTCATAGCTAAACACAGTATGGTGACAGACCCTCCACCCCAGGATTCTCTTTTCTGGAAGATGTGGAACGCCTGTACGCAGATCGCTGCCGATGCTCTGGCCACCGGCTACATACAAGGAATCAAGGCGGGCAATCTTGATCCTGTCAAGTATGGCGCCTTCATGGTCAGCGACGCCTACTACTGCTTCAACGGAGCGCAGGATTACCTGGCCGCTGAAACTCGCACCAGCGATCCCGAACTTAAGGCCTACCTGTTGGCCAAGTATTCCAGTTACCAAAAATACAATCAGACGTTCCCGGATATATGGCATGTCAGGGACGCCAGGGGGGTGGTCCCGCTGGACATCTGCAAAGAGTACTCAGCGTGGGAGTCGACTGTCGCCTCCCACGAAGACCCGGTCTACACCGTTGTGGCCTTGCTTCCCTGTGAATACATTTGGTACTGGCTGGCCAACCAATTGGCCCCGCCCACGCCGGGCAATCTGTATGCTGAATGGATTACCGACAACGACTCGCCCAAGGGTGCCTACGCCATGGGTAACTACCTGGTCAAATACATGGCTGAAAACCCGGGTGTGATCGATGAAACCAAGGCAATCCAGCTTTACACTCAGGCGATTACCTATGAACAGAAGAACTTCGCGGCGGCGACCGCATAACCCAAACCATTAAGGAAACCAATCATGGCACAAAAAACTTACAACATCGACTCCTTCCCCACGGGAGACTACATGTCCTGGTTCGTGACGACCCAGGCGGCTTTCAAGGTCAACGCGAAACTGTTCGACAGCAGCAAGACCTATTTCGACGCGTCCAAGCAGAGCACCAATATCGCTCCACCGCTGGCGCAGGGAGCGGACACCATCACAGGCAATAACCTGCAACTGACTATCGACGAGCCGCAGTCGACCAATATGGATGCCAGTATCAACACCTACAACATTACGACCAGCAACGGTACGATAGTCGGTTACGGGTACTCCATCTGTATTGAGGACCAGGACGACCAGGACTACAACGACGTAGCCATCTCTCTGGTGGCCTGGAAGAACAAGGGGTAACAGCGGCTCAAGTCTTAGGGACAATAGTAGTCGAGTACTCTCCGACTCTCGACTGTCTTGGAGCCTCGCAGAATCATCGGTATCGACTGGTACCGGTGAATGAGTAGTATAACCGTTTCAATCCACAGGAGATCGTCATGACCACAACTTTATACGGTCACGCCATTCCCATCACGTTCCTCCATATCGCCGACCACACCTATGTTACGAGCAGCGATGGCAGGCGTTGGCATTGCTGGGGCAGGGATGAGGGTGGAGAAGTAATCTGCTCCGGTGCTGGAAACTCAGATATTGCCCAATGTGATTCAACACCGGACAGTCACGCCGATATAGAGTACGGGGCCACCGGAGTGTGCCATCAAACGGCCAACCGAATACTGTTTCCGGCCAGTGTGAATGTCCGAAAGGCGAGGATGTCAAGCGTAACCTACAAAGCCTACGGCGTTCTGGGAAAAGACCACTGGTATGACTCTCCCGGATACTGTCCTAAGTTCTTGGCCAAAGCCGCCGCCTGCGCCCGGTCTCACAAAGATGTAGCGGGATCTCCGTTCGCCGCAGCCGGCGCCGGTGATAGTGGCAGCGTCGACGAAGAGAAACAGGCGTCGTTCATGAGAGAAATAGTCGATCTCCATGCACCGGCAATCGAGAGCTTTCACATGGTTCTCAAAAGAGAAGTGCCTGCCAGAGACGACTCTGATCTGAAGGCTGACATCTCGGCCGGAGAACTCAGGACTATGGTGAAGTATTTCTTGCGCGATGGATACGATTCAACGAAAGTTGCGCAGTTGGTGGATGTGCGGGCCGCCCTGCATGAAAGAATGAAGGATGCCTCGGCCGCGATCCTGTCCGCCGACGGTTCTCCGGAGAGCCTGGCCGAGAAGATCAACGCCGAGATAATACGAATGCAGGTCGAGATGAAGGAAGTGTTGGGCGAGGATGACTTTACCGAATTCTTCGGACATTCAGATACCGATGTCCTGGCCGTCGACCCTGAGCTGTTGGCCGCATCCATGAATCGATAGCCTTTCGAAGTGATGAAGGATTTAGTGGCATTGGAACCGATGCCATGATACCTTATAAGGCGATCTGGCCCAAAAAGGTAGAACAGGCAGAAGACATGCGCTATGGACAACGCCTTACTGAGGATGAATACGACCGCAAACTTTCCGAGATTCATCAGGAGTTGGCATCCGATGCATCACGAGTTCGTCCGGAGGATTTTGCGGCCAGGGAGTTCGATTTATTGGTCGATCACAAGTTGGGTGTGGATTTTCCTGAAGAAAAACGGGTTAGTCTCAGAGAGGCCTCGATGCGTATCCATGAGCACCAACTACGATTGACAAAACGTTTTCGGGACGGCGAGTTCTCGCCGCAGGAATTCGCCGTTGAGATAGGGCGGGCTATCCCGGCCATGATGGCCAAGGAGTATTCGGAGATTCTGTCTCCTGATGAGCTTGAACAATTGCTGGGTATTGTTGACGGTCAGGCACCAGAAATGCCCATTGACCCGACCATGATATCCCCAACGCAGGACATTCAGGAGCCCGGTCCGGAGGACACTTCGTAGCGTCCGCGCGGTGTTCCTCGGGTATTAGAAGTTATTCTTGGCGTCGGTGATGAGTGTGGCAGCCTACCCACACACCGGGGCCGGGCCGCCGTTGAACATATAGTCGACCACATAGACCAAGTCGGCGATATCTATACCGCCGGAACCGTCGACATCGGCTGCTTCCATCATCGGCGGCGGAGGACCAGCGGTGAACATGTAGTCAACCAGGTACACAAGATCACTGATGTCGGGTCCAGCCCCATCGTTGTTAATATCGCCGCAGACATAATCGACCACGAACTGTTGTTCGACTGCAAACTGAGAACCCTCGAAGTTGTTATCGATCGCCTGAACGCTCCAGAAATAGGTTCCGGCGGGCAGACTGTTGAGTTCCCATGTCAGGTTCTGGAATACATTACCCATGGCAACTACCCGGCGATAGCCTGTGGATGGATCGGCTGTTGGGGAGACGATATCAACCCCGCCCGATGTTGTTCCAACTCTCACGTTGTATGTAAGTCCGGTCGAGCCCGTTTCCAGATCGGATGCGGCCAGCCAGTTCAGCGTGACACTGTTGCCAGTCACTGTCGATTGAAGTGAGGTTGGGGGCGACGGCGGCGTATTGGCCGTCGTCACGTCATTGCGGTACAGCTCAGTGCCGAAATTGCCGGCATGCAGGGATGCTACCACAAAGTCAAGATCACCGTCGCGGTCGAAGTCACCCCAGGCCAGAGAGCCGCAACAGCCGAGATTAAGAGTGGTATCTAAAGGCGTAAAGGTAGAGTCTCCTTCGTACTTGTGAACACCGTCGATCCACGACGCATTGACCAGGACATCCAGATCACCGTCGTTATCACAATCACCCCAGGCGATAGAACTGCTCTCACCAGCGTCGGGTATGTTGGCGTGGATGTCGGTGAAAACATCGGAGCCGTCGTTGCGGTAAACGAAAGCGTGAATCATACCTCCGGTGCTGTCCAGTCCATCGACCAGAATGTCGAGATCGCCGTCACGGTCATAATCCCCCCAACGAGCCTGCCCGTCAAAAGTGCCGAAGTCGCCAATCCACAGGTGTTGGAACAGATCGTCGCCGTCATTACGGAAAACTACCGTCCGAGTATCCCAGAAACCGGCAGTGCCGGTGGTCAGGATGTCCAGATCGCCGTCGCTGTCGTAATCACCCCACTCGATGGAGCCGCGACTCAAACCCATTAGCCCGGCCTCAATATCTGTGAAAAGATCGCCCCCGTCATTTCGGTACACTCGGGCGATGTCCCTGGTCGGCCATCCGGCGTAACCCATTATGGCAAAATCCAAGTCGCCGTCATTGTCATAATCGGCCCAGTCGACTGCTCCCTGGTAGACACCAAGAACACTGATGTCGACCAATGTGAATATGTCGTTTCCGTCGTTTCGATAGACGACCGTCAGCCGGTCTTCGCCGATCTCAATGTTTGTGATGATGAAATCCAGATCACCGTCGTTATCGTAATCTCCCCAATCGACGCCGCCTTCGCTGACTTCGATGAACCCGGCGTCGATGTCGACGAATTCACTGTCGTCGTTGCGATACAGAATTGTCACATCGCCACCGCCCCCGTTGATCTTCCCGGTCAGCAGGAAATCCAGGTCGCCGTCGCCGTCGTAGTCGCCCCAGTCGGATGAGCTGCGAAACACATCGGCAAACAGCGGATCGACCGGAGTGAATGTCTGAGCATATACCGTTGCGCAGCAAGCCAGCGTTGTCAGCACCAGCATGGCTACCGAGCCGAGAGTCTTCATGGAAAAACCTCATCCTATATGGTTTTGTTCAGACGACGGTGTCGAGTCAACGATGAACTTGGTTGAAATGTACCTACGTTATCTATGTTTGTTAACATAGCATTGTTCGGGAAGTTCCTGGGTTCCAAAAGAAAGCGGAGAGAGTGGTGAACCGCCTCCGCCGGGCTTGTCATGGAATTGGTTTAGCGTTGTAGCACAGGAGTCTTGCGCACCCGACCGGAGAGCTACTCACACACCGGCGGCGGACCGCCGTTGAACATAAAGTCGACCACGTAGACAAGATCAGCTATATCAATGGCGCCGGAACCGTTAACGTCGGCTGCTTCCAAAACCGGTGGGGGCGGTCCACCGGTGAACATGAAATCGACCAGCCAGACCAAATCAGAGATATTCATACCGTCTCCGGCGTGATCGATGTCACCACACTCGTAACCGGGCAGGACCATAAACGAGTAAGTGGTCGCGGGCGGGTTGGCCGGATTGCTTGTCACGCCACCGATGCTGTCTTCACAATAGATGTAGTAAGAGACCAGGGTCGATTCGGCGATAGGCGCCAGGACGGCACCGAACAAACTGTCACCGGCCAAGCCGTCGTCGTGAGCACCATCGTCCAGCAATGCGATGGACTCATACCCGTTTCCGGTGTCTACATACAGTTCGGCAACCATCAGTCCGGAGTCGGCGGCAATGATTGCTGTGACAATCACCGAGTCGTCGGATCGCGGAGCCAATGGCGCGTGCGATGCTGCTGCTATACTGACGGGATACAACTCAATGGGTGGACCGGGCGTCAAGTCACGACCCTGCAAGCCGGCGTAATCGGCCGATATCCGCGTACATCTGAAAACATTGTTGCCATCAGCGGCCTCACCTTGCGCCACCGGTCCGGCGTTGCCAACCGGACTGATATACTCCCACACGATCTCGCCGGCTGTAGTTACTTCAAAGAGCCGACCTTGCGGGCCGGAACAGATGAGAGTGTTGCCGTTGGGCAGACGCTGGGCGCCGGAAATAAACGAAGCATAGAAATCACCGGTGGGGTCAGCAATATAGAACCACGAAGCTGCGCTTGGGCCATGAGCGACGCCGGGCGCGGGCTGGGGGTAGTGACCGTTGCCGTCGACGGTGGTTTCTATCTCATCCACCGTGGACCACAGCCGACCCTGCCCGCCGTTATTGAACAAAAGAACATTGCCCTCACCCGGAAGACCAGGCGGTATCCACTGTGCGTCGTGTTGAAGGAACAGTTGCTGATCGAGCTCCGTTCCGGCATCATAGCCTATTGGGTTCCCCCAGCGATAGAGGAAATCACCACCCATGCCGCTGTTGCCGCCTGAGTGCGAGGCTGCTTCCTCGGTGGTGGTACTGTGGTCGATTATCCATATCTCGCTCGGCCTGCGACAACTGATTATGATCTGATCCAGAACCGGGTTGTACTGGACCGAATTGGCGTGAATCCAATCGTCATCACCGTTCAACGCAAAATTGATGTCCATCAGTTCCGGGTGATCGGCCACGACACCGTAGTTCAGTTTGGTTGCATCAAAATCCTGTATCAGATGGTCCCACAAGTGCCATTCCCAAACTATGTTTCCGCCGCTGGGATATATCGGCTCAACCTCGACCACATGTGTCGGCCACAGTTGCAGAATGCCCGCATCCATGATCGAAGAATCTCTTCCATTGGCGATAGCCTCTTCCAGGGTCAGGAATTCCCAGGCCAATAGGAGGACGTTGCCGTTGGGCATCGGTTCGATATCGTGGTGTTGCTTGACCGTTGAGTCGCTATAGATGTATTCCCAGAGCAGGGTGCCGTCCCAGTCAAGTTCCCTGATCAGTCCACCGCCGCCGACAGCCGGTGAACGTTGAGGCATAAGCAGGTGCCCGTTCTCCAAAAGGTAAACGGAATTGCCGGGGGAGAACTCTGTAGTCCAGGAGTGTATCTGCCGTCCGTGCATGTCGATCAGATAGGTAGCCTCAGCGCGCAGGGGTGAGTACAAAGTGTAACCGTCATAAGCTGCCGAATCGTGAATATACAAGCCGACTGTTTGGTCCTGTGCCGTAGCTTGACCGATAAACAAGTTGAAAAGAACTGCGGCAGCTAACACCATCCCGCCAATCGACAATAACATTTTCTGCACGATCCTATTCTCCGTGACTTTAGAAGTTCCTGACAAGCAATCTCTGTACGGGTCTGTTCATATCCACCGATGAGAATAGTCGACGGTGCATGCACGTCATCGTAGTAGCAAGCAATATAGAACGGAACTCGGTTTTGTCAATGTCTAGTTCAGGCGCGGCTTTATGTTGGGCCTGTAAGTATTTACATGACAAGAACGTAGGCGCAGTTGCACGTTTGGGCGGTTGGCATGAGTAAGATCACGGCCAAAAGTGTACACAAGATTACATCGCGCACGGAACTGACGGTACCCCACCCAGAGGCTTTGCGTCGGGTCGGATCATTGGTGCTCACAGGGTGAAGTTCTCCCGGTTTGGTGGACACCAAGAGAAGAAAGACCTGAGCCACTAAAGACAAATCGGCGCCGGTCCGCCACCGAACATGAAATCCACCAGGTAGACCAGGTCGGCGATGTCTATCGCCCCGGTGCCGTCAACATCGGCTGCTTCCAGAACCGGTGGGGGAGGCCCCCCCGTGAACATCCAGTCAACCAGAAAAACCAGGTCGGAAATATTCACATCGTGGCCGTCACCGTCGATGTCGCCACATATTGGGATTGCACCGGATTCCACAGCCACGAAGTAGGTCGTCGTTGGTGGGTTGGGTGGGTCGGTCGTGATGGAACCGGCGTTGTCGGTAACGCTGAGATAGTAGGTACAGCCGGTCGAATTCAATAGCGGCGGAATCACGGCTGCGAACAGACCGTCGCCGGTCAGAGAATCGTGATGATTGCCGTCATCATAGAGAGTGAGTGTCGAGTATCCACTTCCGATGCTATAATGAAGTTCAGCCGTCTGGATTTGAGAGTCGGCAACTATCCAAGAACTGATCACGATTGAATCATCCTGAGCGGGGACCAGCGGGAAATGGGCAGTACTTGAGATGTTTGTAGGATACAGTTCCAGCGGTCCACCCGGTGTCAGGTCGCGCCCCTGCAAGCCGGGGTAATCCGGAGCATAGCGGAAACACCTGAAAACACGATTGGTGGCCACCGTATCGCCCTGCGCCCCCGGTCCATCGACGCCGACCGGGTTGATATACTCCCACACCTTTTCCCCATCCGACGTTACCTCAAAAAACCACCCATGAATGCCGGCGCAAATAAGGGTGTTGCCGTTGGCCAGGCGCGATGCGCCGGATAGAATCGTCGAGTAGAATTCATCGGCGGGATCGGCGCCGTAAACCCAGGATGCTGCGGCCGGACCGTGCGCCTCGCCGGGTGCGGGCTGGGGGTAGTGGCCGTTAACGTCAACGGTGGTCTCGATCTCATCCACTGTCGAGTGCAGCCGATCCTTGCCGCCGTTGTTATACAAGAGAATTCTGCCTTCGCCCTGCAGACCGGGGGTAATCCATTGGGCATCATGCTGAAGGTATAGCTTCTGGTCTTCTTCGGTACCTCTGTCGTACCCCTGAGGGTTACCCCAGCGGTAAAGGATGTCACCGCCCATACCGCTGTTGCCGCCTGAGTGCGAGGCTGCTTCCTCGGTGGTGGTACTGTGGTCGATGATCCAGAACTGGCTGATTTGCCGACAACTGATAATAATCTGATCCAATTGCGGATTATAATCGACGGCGTTGGCATGAAGCCAGTCATGACCGTCACTGATGGCGAAGTTTATATCCACCAGTTCCGGGTGATCGGCTACGACCCCGTAGTTAGCCTTGGTTGAATCGTAATCCTGAATCAGATGGTCCCAAAGATGCCATTCCCACACGATGTTGCCGCCTGATGGATAGATCGGTTCAACTTCAACGACATGTTCCGGCCAAACTTCAACTATCTCGGACTCGAACAGGAGCGAATCCCTGCCGGCCGCAATTGCTTCCGGCTTACTCTTGAACTCCCAAGCCAGCAGGAGTACATTGCCGCTGGGCAGAACCTCAAAATCATGATGCTGTCGGACGGTCGAATCAAAATAGTTGAACTCCCACAACACTGTGCCGTCCCAATCGATCTCACGGATCAGTCCGCCGCCGCCCGGGACGACTCGTGACGATCTCATTAGATGTCCGTTTTCAAGCAGATAGGCACAACCATTGGGGATATACTCAGCTTCCCAAGCGTGTACACGACGGCCGTACATGTCAATCAGGAAGGTGGTCGTTGAGTGCAGCGGCGCAAACAGCGTGTATCCATCAAAAGCGGCGGAGTCGTAGCGGAACAGTCCGAGGGTCTGTTCTTGTGCCTGAAGGGGTGAGACAAGCCAGCCGGACGACAACCCGATACTCAGCACCGCCAACATGAATAACATCTTGAAAAGCTGAGCTATGTTCAATTTCATTTGCAAAGCGCTCTTAGTGCGTGACCGGCTCACAGGTCGGGTTAAGGCGTCGGCAGCGGGAATTGGACCATACCTATCACACCTGGAAGTTACCTGCAATATAGTCGACTTCCCAAGCCTGTCAAGACGAGGCCGAAGCTGCCCTTGAGATATTCCACTCAAATCAATGTGTTCGTGCATGTTATCCCGGGGTAGCTGTTCCATCCTTGACAAAAAGTCAATCGCGGCTATATTGATTTCGTTAACACGGTTGGTGTCCTGAGAGATCAAGTTGCTCTCGCTGAGTTGATGCCGATCACTTTGATACTTCTATGACGGTGATTGTTCCAGTCTGAGACCGCGCCCGAGACACACGACCAACAAAACAGTTGGCAGATCCATTCAAGCCGATAGGCCGGCATAGGTACAACCGAGGCCAGGACCGTTACCGCGAAGACCGAAAGATTGAGAGGCTTATGGTTTCGACAGGTCTGAAATACACGTGGCTACTCAGTATGTTTCTGGTCATCGCCATGCCCGGGGCCGTGCTTCAAGCTCAAGATCAGACAATCGGATTATTCGTATATGATTCTGCGGCTTACGAGGGCTATACGTTTTGGTCGCCGCAGCGTAACGTGAACACATTCCTCATCGACATGTATGGACGCATGGTGCATACCTGGGCCTCTGAGCATCCCCCCGGGAATGGCGTCTACCTCCTGGAAGATGGCAGTATTCTCCGGCCCGGCCGGGTGTTGGCCGACGGCAGCAGGGTCATTCAGAGGATAACCTGGGAGGGGACACTCGTCTGGGAACTTCCTTTCACCGATTCTCTGTACAGTCAACATCACGACATCGCACCGATGCCCAACGGCAACGTGTTGATCCTGGCTTGGGAGTACAAGACGATGGAGGAGGCCATTGCGGCCGGGCGCGACCCCGCCCTGTTGACCGAAAGCGAACTGTGGCCCGAGCATCTGGTCGAGATAGAGCCGGTCGGCTTGAACGGTGGTAACATCGTTTGGGAGTGGCATCTCTGGGATCATGTTATACAGGATTTGGACTCGACCAAGGGTAACTACGGAGTCGTAGCCGAGCATCCGGAACTGATCGATCTGAACTTTGCCTTAAATGGCAACGCCGACTGGATTCATGCCAACGCCATAGACTATAATGCCGAGTTAGACCAGATTCTGATATGCAGTCGCAGTTTTTCGGAGTACTGGATAATCGATCACAGCACTACTTCGGCTGAGGCTGCCGGTCACACCGGTGGCTACAGCGCTATGGGTGGGGACATACTATACCGTTGGGGTAACCCCCAGACCTATCGGGCCGGATCGGATTCGGATCAGGTTCTGTTTGTCCCGCACAACGCTCAATGGGTCCCTCCGGGTTCGCCGGGTGAGGGAAACATATTGGTCTTCAACAACGGTGGTGACCGCCTCTATTCCTCGGCCGATGAGATTGAAACTACCGTGGACGGAAACGGACTTTACCCGCAACCGGACTCCGGTATTGCCCACGGCCCGGCTGAAATGTTCTGGTCCTACGTAGCCGATCCTCCGGAGGAGTTCCACTCGGCTTTTCTCTCCGGTGTCGAACGAATGCCCAACGGCAATACCCTGATCTGCTCCGGTCGTCCTGGCATCTTGTTTGAGGTCACGGCCGACAGTGATGTCGTGTGGCAATATGTCAACCCGGTGGACAAAAACGGCCCACAACCGCAGGGTAACATCCTCACTCAAAACCAGGTGTTTCGCTGCAGCCGATTCGCTCCGGACTATCCGGGTCTGCACGGTCGTGACCTGACAGCGGGCGCCGCTTTGGAAATCTATCCAATTACCATATCGGGGACGGCCCACAAACCCCAGCTGCCGACTGTGTGGGATTCAGTAGTAATCACGACAACGCTGACCGCCGACTCCGGCCTATTGGCCGCACAACTGTACATCGATACCGGCGACGGCTACAACGTGCAAACTCTGTTTGACGACGGCAACCATCATGACGGGCTGGCCGGTGATGATCTGTTCGGCGCCGTCTTGCCACCGCTCCCGGAGGGTCTCAGGGTACGCTATTACGTTAACGCTTTGGACGGTGCCGGTCTACTCACCAACGATCCCTCCAACCCGCCCGCGACTGTGTTCTCTTACCAGGTCGGTTATCGCTCACCCTATATTTTCATAAACGAATTCATCACCAACAACGCCACTTGTTGTCCCGACGAGCATGACGACTATGATGACTTTATAGAGTTGTACAACTCAGAACATCAGGATGTAAACCTGACCGGGTTCTATCTCACCGATGACAAGTCCAGCCCGGTAAAGTTCCTGATTGGTGACACGACGATAGCTGCCGGTGGTTTTGTTACTTTCTGGGCCGACAACCAGCCCGGGCAGGGGATTACTCACACCAATTTCACACTGGAGTTTATCGGCGGCGAGATCGGGCTGTACGACACTGATTCACACCGCAACGATCCGGTCGACACGACAACATACGGCCCCCAGGAGACCGATGAGTCCTACGGCCGACTGCCCGACGGAGGAGTCAACTGGACCAGGTTCCTGGTTCCCACGCCCGATACGGCCAACATTGGATTCCTGTGCGGCGATGTGAACGGTAGTGTAGAGCCGCCCGACATTTCTGATCTGGTCTATTTGGTCGATTATATGTTTCTGGGTGGGCCGCCGCCGCCCATGGCCCAGGCGGCCGACATGGACGCAAGTGGTGGACCGCTGGACATTGCCGACCTGGTATACCTGGTCGACTTTATGTTCCAGGGCGGACCGGAACCGATTTGCTTCTAACACCGCCGGTCAACCACTCCAAAAACGCCCTCGTTCACTTCTGATGGCACTGGATGCATAGATTCATAGTCGGATCGAGGGGCAGGTGTTTTTCATAGTCCGCGCCGTGCAACTGGTGGCAACTCAGGCAGGTCATCGCTTGCCCCGTCCGTCGATCTATGGCTTCGGCGCCGATCGGGTGAGCCGACTGGTGGGCGCCGGAATGGCACGACTTGCACAAGTCGACATCCAGACTCTTCAACAATAATGAGTTCTCGGAGCCGTGCGGCTGATGGCAGGCGGAACAGGCCTGTGCCTCGTGGGTGATATACTGATCTTTCGGTTTGTCAAACTCCGGTTTCTGGAAATGACAACTCATGCAAAGATCGACTTGCTTGGCAGCCAGCAGAGCGTCTCCGTTGGCAGCGTGTGGGTTGTGGCAATTGAGGCATGAGAGTTCGTCATCCAGATTGTGATGATAACTTTCGGCCTTATCATTGCCCATCTGTCCGTGACAACCGGCGCAGAGGTCCCTCACCGGGCTCCTGATGGCGAACGCCGCCGTGGCATTGGATGCATGGCACGCCTGGCAGTTACCCTCGGCGAATGGGGCATGCCGGTTGGCCCTCAACAAGCCGGGCATAGATGAAGCATGTGGATCGTGGCAGGCGACACAATTGGATGAGGCGATTCCTTCCGACTCATGTTTGGCCGTAAAACTCTGGTCGACGGCGTGACAACCCAGACACAGTTGGGGCGCCGCACTGGTCAGCAAGCGGCCGTTGTCGGAACCATGGGGTGCATGGCATGCGGAACAGCCGTCCGACTTCAGAGGTGCGTGAACAACCGCCGCCTCGCTCCAGGCCGTGGCCGATTGGTGACAGGACTCGCAAAGAGCGGACCTGGCGCGGTGCAACTGGGAAGGGAAAGATGAGGCGTGCGGGTCATGGCAGTCCAGGCAGGAACCGGTTTTGGCCGGCGGATGAATCGAATGTTTCTCAATATCGGCGCCGACATCCTCATGACAAGATAGACACAATTCAACAGCATCGTCGGCCAACAGGGTCGCATGGCGCGAGGCGTGCGGGTTGTGACACGCAGAACACCGGCCGGATGAATAGGCCGTGTGAACATGCTCACCGGCTGCCAATTCCTCCATGTCGGCATGACACTGGTAGCAAACATCGGGTTGGTCGACAGTGACATTCAGAACTTGAGCCACTGCCGCGCCTGCCATGAATGTTGTCAAGAAAAGGGTCAATATCCAGCTGCAGGTTTTCATTGTTCGTCCTCCTCGGCAGAAGGTGCTTCATGGCAGATAGTACACTCACCTTCGGCAAACGGGCTGTGCGAGTTGCGTTGCATCATGCCCTCATCCGGCGACGAATGGGCGTCGTGACACATTCGGCAGTCGAGTTTATCGCCCGTCAGACCCAGGTGTTTGGTTGTGAAATCGGATGTCTCGCCGTCGTGACAAGTCAAACAGAGATCGGCCACCGGTTGCAGCATGAGTCCTTCCTGGACGCTGTGGTGCGGTTGATGGCACTCCAGACAATCGCCTTCAGCCGCCGGTGGATGGGCTGTTTCAGATTCCAGTCGCTCTGCCAGCGTTTCATGACAGGTCAGGCAGAGTCGCTGGGGGCGATCGAGCAAAAAGGCCTCAATCTTGCTGCCATGCGGCTGGTGGCATTCTGTGCACTGTCCTCTCATAACCGGTTCGTGCGCGGATACCATGCCGGCGGCATCGGTTGCATAATCGTCATGGCAACCTGAGCAGACCTCACTTTGCTTTTCGACCAGCAGGTTCAGGTGGTTGGAAGAGTGTGGTTGGTGGCAGACATCGCACGCTCCCTCCTCGTAGGGTGCATGAAGAGCGTCGCCATTGGCCTCGGCCATGGCCGACTGGTGGCACTCGAGGCACAACCCGTTGCGGTCATCCAGTAAGAGCGAGGGACCGGCCGAGGCGTGCGGCGCGTGGCAACTATTACATTGTCCAATCTTTATCGGCGCATGAACACTCTTGTGGGTCAGCCAGGATTGCGGATCGTCGTGACAATCGAGACAGAGTTCGAAGCGATTCTTCACGGTGAGCGCGCCGTGATCCGACCCGTGCGGCGAATGGCAGTCGGTACAGGAGCCACCCTCAAAAGGTGGATGTACATTGTCGAGTTCCTGCTCGTGTCTCTGTTGCTCGTGACAGCCCAGGCACCCTTCGGAGACGTCCCCGGCAATCAAGCCCTCGCTGTTGCCATGAGCGACATGGCAAAGCGTGCAGTCCTCCCCGGCCGGCTGGTGGCGTGAACTCTTGACCAATTCCAGCGAGACATCGTCATGGCATTCGACACACAGTTGACGCGGCTTTTTCGATACCAGGGCGGCCCTCCCTGAGCCGTGAGGATTGTGGCAGGAAAGACACTCACCACCCTCGACCGGTGCATGGACCCCCTCCGGCGCGACATCTGCCATATCATGACAAGATTCGCAAAGAACCTCGGCCTCGTCAATCAGTCCCCACGGCTGGGCGGCATCCGGCGACTTGTGGCAGGCTTCGCAGTCCCCGCCCACGACCGGATCGTGAATGCTGTGGGTAAGTAATTTGTCGGTATCAGAACTGTGCGGTGTGTGGCACTGGCTGCAGTCTGAGTCGGCCACCGGATAGCCTGAGTGAGCCTTAAGGAATGAGCCGGACGAAGCGTCATGGCAGCTCTTACAAAGTCCTTCATGAGGCTGGTTTAACAGGTACGCATGATCGGCGCCGTGGATTTCGTGACATGAGGAGCAACCGTCCTCCATGGGGGCGTGCCTGTGTTGTCGTTCAAATTGTTCACGCCCATGACACCCCAAACAAGTCTCAATTGCCGGTCGGTCAAGCAGGTTCGGGTGCGAAGCGGCGTGGGGATCATGACAATCCAGACATGCCCCTTTGGCCACCGGCGTATGAACGTGCGACCGCTCAGCGCCTATCTGATCGGATTCGTGACAACCCAGACACAGGGCCGAACCATCCCGTTTGAGGCGCAGGATACCTATCTTACCGTGTGGTTTGTGACACGAGAGGCATTCGTTGTCGGCAAACGGTTTGTGTTTGACCGAGCCTTCGAAATCATTGGATGGATGGCACTGGAGACAGTCACCCTTTTTGGCAAATCGTTGGCCCTTCTTGACCTGACCCCAACTGTGAGGTGTGGCCGCCAGTAAGGCAAAGACCAGAGCAAGAACCATGCTTGGAAGGATGCTCGTTCGTAAGACAACTCTCGGTCTAAAACGGTTATATGAATTGTAATCGTTCATAGTTGTATCAACAACACTCTACAGGTCAATTGTCTTCGCCGAAATATGCGGCTATGGCCGCTTCGTCGTATACTATCTCGGAGGCATCTTTGAGTGACGCCAGCAAGTTGTCGAGCAATTCATTGAATTTGCGCTGAAACATCACTTCACGAATCTGACCGTCGACGTCGTCCATACTCTTGACTTCTCCGTCGCGGCGTCCGATGAGTTTGAAAATGACCCAGCCCTCGGCCAAAGCGAAAGGTTCACTGGTTTGTCCCAGACTCAAAAGCTCTAAGGCCTCGGAGACAGGACGCGGAAATGTCTTGAGACTCAGCCATTGGTTTTCGTCGTGATCGTCCCCATCCTTGCGTCCCAGCCGGGAGGCGACATAATCGAAATCGGCGCCGTCAGACAAAAAACCAGCTCCCTTTTCGGCATCGGCTCGATCCTTTAGTTGAAGTACGGCCAGCCGGACTTCGCCCGGTTCGCGGAATTCTTCGAGATGTTGATCGTAGTAGTCCTTAAACTCCTCACGATTGAAAACCATCTGTTCAACGATGTTCTCATTGAGGTATATCTGCACCAGCAGGCTGTCACGCAACGTCGCGATATGTTGGAGTATGGAAGGCCGGTCCGGAAAACCCCGCTCGACGGCGGCAGCCATCAAGCGCGACTGGTGAATGGATGCTTCCAGCGCCGTGGCGAGTATCTCTGAAAACGTCTGGTCGCCTGAGTTCATGGCGGCATGGGATATCTCACGTCGCAGGGCTTGCTCCGAGATAACTTCGTTTAAGGCGACGCGAACCACACTACGCTCCGAACCGCGCAGAAAATCGCCGAGAAAGACTTTGGATGAGTCGGCTTGTATCCGGGCAAGTGCACCGGTATCCACAACCTGGGGGTAGTGTCCGGCCAGGCTGTCCAGAAACTGATTCCAGGCCGACGCTTTGCGTGCATTGGTGAGAACCGTCTTGATTTCCTTCTCAAAGTAAGCTCTTTCGGCAGG
Source organism: Candidatus Zixiibacteriota bacterium (assembly GCA_029860345.1). Taxonomy (NCBI): domain Bacteria; kingdom Pseudomonadati; phylum Candidatus Zixiibacteriota; species Candidatus Zixiibacteriota bacterium. The sequence goes on from JAOUBJ010000022.1 coordinate 30,825, forward strand.
GTCGGCCTCGCTGCGCTGCTCCACTCGGAGAAACATGAAAGCATCACGGAACCTAAAGACCTCCGAGAACTCTCCGGCGGCCAGGTCGAGGGCCGCTTCGCGCACTTCCATAACCACATCTTTCCAGTGTTTCAGGTTGTGCAATCCCCCTAAGAAACGGCGCGAATCCAGCGAAACTTCTCGGGCGATGCTGTCCATCGAGGCGCCCGCTTTGACCTGTGCTAACAGACGTTCGGCCTCGGTGGCCGTGGTGACGCCGATTGTCCGCACCTGCATTTTCCAATAGAAGCGTTCAAACTGTTTGGTGATGTCGTCTTCGGACAGCTCAAGAGCGGGCCTAAAAGTTTCTCTCACAAACAGTCGACGAGCCTTCTTGCGTTGTTCATCACGCAGTCGTTCCACAAAGTCTTCCTCAGCGTCCATCCCCATAGCCTTTGCTTCCTGCATGATCAAACGATCATTGACAAGTTTCTCAAGCAGCTTTCGGTATTGGAACGACTCTTTCTTTTGGACAGACATGGCGCGGTGAGATGTTACCAGCAACCTGTCCATATCTTCGGAGTCAATCGTATCACCATTGACTACGGCCAGGCGCACGGCGCCGGCTCGGGGAGAACTGTAGGCCAGACTACAGGCGGCGAGTATCACAGCAAATAACAGCAGTGTTCTCTCTGCTATGCCTGCTCGGCGGTATAGAGTCAATCGTCGTTCAAGGAGTCTGTTTGTGTTCATTTTCGATTATCCTGGATTGAAAGCGTTTCATGGTATCTTTGAAGGCGCGGCGAAGCAGCCCGCCCAGTGTGTAACATCGTCCTAATCCAAAGGCCACTTCCGTTTCGGCGCCGTCAAGTTCGGCTGAATGAACGGCCAGTATGCGTCCGGAAGCGGCATCGATCATCCTGGCGCCAAATCCGAATTCCGGTTTGGAAGATGGTGAGCCGCCCCGCGCCGAGGTGAAACGGTCCACCTGTCCGGTAATGACAAAGTCCACCTGGAGAGTCTGGTGCAACCTGGCCAGTTGCTGATAGTCGATAGCCCCTACCGGGAATCCCAGGCTGACCGTTTGTTCGTAGGCCGCGCCCGGCTCAAGCACCGAGAAGCCGCGATCAACCAACTCAGCCAGCATCGAGTTGGCCACGATAAACCCGGCTTGACGATTGTCGGCGATGTTTTCAAACGGCAGGACCACTATTCGTGGCGAGGATGAGTCAACGATCACCGCCTCCGGCCACAGAAGCGGTGCATACAATTCGGTCACGGCTTGCGCGACCACTTTCACGGTCAGGCTGTCGGCATTGCCGATCCGCCCGGTTCCGAAAAGCCCGTAGCCGCCGGCGGTTGCGGCATGACTCACGGCCGAGCAAACAATCATGTCATTCGGAGACACCAATCTCAGCGACAGACCAAACTCCGGATTCTCACCGCGGCGGCAAAAATCGACCGAGCCGGTCAACAGCAGATCGGAGCCGGTTTCCTGCTTGATAATTGCGGCATCAGCCGGAGCGATGCGACCGGCAGAACGGATACGATGCCGTCTGAGAATCGGGCGCAACTGGTGGGAATCGACGACTTCTATTTTGAGATTACGTAGGTTGGTATAGATAGCTTCAACAGTCAGGTCGTATGATCGGGTGTCGTCGGTGAAGTTGGCAGGGGAGAGGACCACCGTTTTCAGACCGGGTACGGGTATGGGCGTGGTTGATTTCACGGTGTCGGCACGCCCTCCCGAGGCGCAGGCCGGTAGCATCAACAAGGTCAGTATGATTCTTTGTGCAACGCTGACTTTCACGATAACTACTCCACCAATGTCGAAAGCACTTTCTTCACGCAACGCCGCATGACTTCACTTTGCGACCTTCCTCCGGCGCCGAAGAGCGAGGCCCAGAAACCACGACCGCTCTCGGTATGAGTGGCCGACCAGACAGTTTCGCCGGTTTCTGTTTCCACCATGCGCACGACCAAAGTGACGACATGTTCAGGCGCAGATCCACTTCGAGAGGCCGAGGTCTCATTGACCGTACCCAGAAACAAACCCTGCACCCCAAGCGCCTGACCTACCGCTATGATCTGATCTTTGGTCAAATCGCCGGTGCGCACGGTGGCTTGTTCGTTCAGGACGCGAGTAACTTCGCCCGGCTCGACCACGTCGAAGCTCTCCGACGAGAGAAGTTGTGCGATAAAGTATCGGCTGGCCCGTGAGGCGGCGCCGCGCTCGTTGGTCAGGTTTTCAAACGGCACTACCGCCACCCGCTCCACATATCCGAAGTTGTATTCCGGGTGCAAAAACAAAGTCGGTCGAAGCCCCCCACAGCCGGCCAGTAGCGCCGCCGTCAGCATGACTGACAGCGCGAGTATTCCAGGTATCTTTTTTCTCAGCATCAGGTTGCTCCTATATCAAAACCCGGACCGCAGGCCCATCTGTAGCGTCCTGGTATGGCGGCCGGCCGCCCGGCTGAAATCGTTATCGTTATAGCTTACATAAACGCTGCTTCGATTGTTCAAGCGACAATTCAATCGTGCGCTGTACCGCTGCGAGCGATAGCTGTTGTCGTCCTCGGACAGACGATAGATGAAACTGGCGCTGAGGGCCCGACTCATATTCCAACCGGCGCCGATTTCCTTGGTGAGATAGCTGGAGCTTCCTCGTGACCAATCCAGGTCTCCGCGCACAGACAGCTTGGAGGTCAGGCGCAACCTGAGACCCACCGAATACTGATCACGCAGAAAACGCCCGTCCGTTTCCTGGATCGTGGATGCCTGGTGCGTATAGGCCAGGGTCGCTTCAATGGAACGCGTGGCGCGGGCGTCGATGGAAAGCCGACGATCCCAGGTGCCGGTAGTGTGGCCGAGCGCGTGTCGGCGGCCCCGACCGTAACCGATCTCGCCGTTGAGCCTCAATCCGTTCAATGGTGTCGCGTTGACGTGAGTCATCAGTCGTTGGTTTTCGCTGTCGGCGTCGCCGTCGGCAAACGAACGGCGGTCGGTGGCCGACCATGACCAATCGAAAGTGGGCAGCGGACTGTACTTCAGGTTATACGCTATTGAATGATCTCTGAGATCGGCGATCTCTCCCCGGGTGATCTGAAAACTGTGCTGCCACCTGAGGCCGTGAGTAAGTTTATCCGTCTGCAAGCACTGTATCGATCCCGAATGGTAAATGTTGTGGCGGCTGCCCCGAAGTCCGACCGACGGTTCTCGTTGGTATGACAGGTCGGCCATACTCGACAACCGGTCGCTGATCTTGTAAGTGCCGGCGAGATTGATCGTATGAGCGGTGTGTTGCTGGGCGATAACACCGGATGTCGGTACTTCGGCCACCGCCTGAATCTCAGTAACAAGCACCCGGCCGGCCTGGTTGAAACCAGAACTGACCGCTTTGACATAGCGAGCCACAACGGCAGGGAAGACTATCTCGTAACGCTTGACTGAGGCATCGAAGCGAATCTCCGGGTTTACCGCATGAGGCGCCCAGTTGAAGTTGTCGACCGAGGTGTACACCTGCCATGCTAGCTGATCGTCGGATATCTTGTTGGTGTAAATATACAACGCACCGACCGCTCTCGGCGTACCGAGATGGACGCCCAGGCTTTGATTCACCATGCCGGTTCCGATATCGATCAACGGCTGGGCCGGCTGCGTAAGGTCGCCGTCGTTCAGAGCCGGGCGAGTTTGCAGCTGACCGATTTCGACAGCTTCACGATCGCCATACAGTCCGGATGAAATCGGAAGTACGTGCAACACCGTTCCTTCCACAGGCAACTCATCCTTCTGCGAACGACGGTTGAAAGAATAATCTGCAGACAGTCTCAGTCGCCGGTCATTCATCATTTTCGAATAGGCCAACCGCAATACGTGCTGGGTCTGCGTTGTTCTAAGTTTGGAAACTTGGTTTTCGGTTCGGCTGAGAGTAACTCTGTAATTGGAGCCAAAGGAACCGTGCTGGTAATCTACGGTACCGTTTAATCTTTGATCCAGGAGGTTGCGCCCGGCCACGCCGGGCACGCCGTATAGATGATTGTAATCGTAGCGGCCTGAGATCAGGGCGAATCTTCGTGCACGAGTCCGGAAGCCGACATCGAAGGTCTCGTTGGTAAGGCGGTCGGTGGCCGTGGTGCCGTCGGCCACGCGCCTGCGACCATTGGCGCTGATACTGACGGCGGGATGGTTATACAGTACCTGAACTGTTGGCTGAGTTTCCTTCTTCCACAGCCCGATCTGCTGGCTGCGTTCGAAAGAGAAGCGGTAATAGCGGTATGATGCCCTGAGCGTCAGGAGGGGGGTCATATTCCGATACCAAGTACCGGTGAACTCCTGCCTGATTGTGGACCTTAATTCCTCATTTGACCTTGACCTAACGCCGGACAGACTTATATTTCCGGAGAGGTTGTCCGATAGAATAGCGTGAGACGATTCAGCCGTCACTAATTGCAGGCTGATCAGAACGATAAAACTGAGGATTCTCGTGAGCCATCGATCAGAAACCGTGTTGGCGCCCAAGGCGGACCTTGCCGGTCGTTCGGCAGTCAGCTTTTGGCGCGCAATCCGGCCGCGATTTGGGCTGCTTTCAATCGGCAGCGAACAGTTGTGGAATCTCGCTTCTGACAATTTCGGTCTCGACAATCCTTTTTAACCGGTCAAAAACGCCCGGGCTTACGCCCGGGCGCGCTACCACGGTGCGAGACCAGCCGAAAGGCTGTTGTCTCGCATCGTCCTTTATGGCGTAATGTGGTCGTCCACATCCTTCACATGACACTTGTTGCAAAGTGAACGCTGATTCGGGTTGCCATACGCATTCGGAATGGCGTAGGAACCGGACTCATGACCGTCCTCATCCAACAAGGTTACACTGAAATCCCAGCGACCTGCGTTCGGTGCCGACGTGGCGTGGGCGCGATGGCAGGTCAGGCACATCACTTTACTGGTGGCCGTGGGACCGACAGTAGAGTTGGTGGCCGCACCGGCGTCTTCAAACGGTACTGCCGCCAGATATGCCGTCAACTGGCTTCCACCGAGTTGATCGTGAGTGCCGTTGTACAGGTTATAAGCGGTCGCAAGAGTACCGCCGATCGCTGCATCCGACTTATGGATCAACTTGGTGTTGTTGGCATGGAAATCACCGTGACAGTTACCGCACCAGCCGCTCATACCGGATTTGTAAGCGGTATGATTGCCGTTAGACTCGCCGCCGCCAAAGAAGAGGCTGGGGCCTCCCGCGGCGTCCGGAGCGTCGTTGGTGAACGTATACAGGCCGTCCTGTACCGTCCGGCCCTGCCCATAAAGCATACGGAAATTGGTGTTTCCGTGCGGGTCATGGCAAGAGGAGCAACCCAGCGCCGAAGCCGGGAAAGCTCCACCGGGACCGGCGGCCAATGTAGCGTCGGCGGCAATACCGCGCGAAGGAGCTACAATGTTGTGACCGGCGGCATCACCCGGGATGGCTTCGGCCCAGGAACCGTCGTCCAGCGTATCACCACCGCCATGGCCGTCGTTCAAATTGTCTTCCAGCAGAAAGACAAAGTTACCGGCGCCGATCAGTCGCGGCGGAGCCAGCGGATCATCACCAAAGACAGAGCCCAGGTGATCACCGTGGCAGGAAAGGCAAACGTCACTCGGGGTGGCATCCTTGAGCAGCCAGGCATTGCCGTTGGGGCTGTCCGGATCCACCAGAGTGCCGTCTTCGCTGTTATGCATGGTATGACATCCGTTGCAGTGCGCCACTCCAGCATCGTGGAAAGCAAAGGCGGAGCCGGCAAGCATAAAGCAAAGGCCAGCTGCTAACATCAGAAATGTCCGCACTTCAGTTACCTCCAAAAATAGCAAGTTTCCCCATTGGATTATGATTAGACTCCGGGGCAGAGACTAACATTCTCTCATAGTATTGGTTTTTGTCTTCGTTTGTAGGGGTACCTCCTTTAACGTGTAGGGTTGATTGCAACCACCCAAGAAAATAGGTGTTCAGATTCTCAATATCTACATCCCCCTGATCGGAGTCGCTTGGTGTGACAGACTTCCGGATGAACTCCGGAGTGCGACAAACCTGTATTTTGTTTTGGAATATCTGCCCAATGTAGACGAGACCAAGTTGATCCACGTCCAGCAGCGTCGGGTGGTAGAACCAGCCGGGATTGTTGCCGCGACCGCCGAACTCCCCACGGAACTCGCCGTTCAGGTCGTAGCAAACCACATTAAATCGATGTTTGTCCAGAACCATCACCAGACCGTCACTCAAAACGGCGGCCACCGGGAAATTCAACTCGCCAATACTGGTTCCCTTGTAACCGACTGAGCGCAATTGTCTGCCATCAAGGCTGTGCATGTACACTCGTCCCAGTGAACCACAGGGAATGAGAATCCGGTCAGCCTGAACGCGCAACTTGCCCAGCACCTGGCGCCGCCTCACATCCTCTTCCATACTGGTCAGCAGTCCGAAAGAACGCCGGGTCACACCCTCAGGGTCCAGAACGACCACGCGAAAAGCGATCTCATCGAGGACAAAAAGCTCACCTTGGGGACCGATATCAAAGCTGCCGACCGACCTCCCGCTGCTGTCGAGGCCTTCCGGCAGCTGCACCTCGCGCAGAAAGAGCCCGTCGAAATCGAAAACGAAAAGTTTCCGGCCTTCTTTGGTGGTTCCCAACACCCAAATGAACCCGTCTGAATCTACGGCCAGATCGACCGGCGTGGAGAAGTGCCCGGCGCCTGAGAATTCAAACCGAAAGACGCCCTGGCTGTCGAAAATGGCGACACGGTTGTGACCGGGGTCGGCCACGAGGATTTCGTTAAACTGTCGGTCGACATAAACCGCTGATGGACGCAGAATCTGGTTGGAGCGTCCGGGGGTCTGCAGATTGCGGATGTATTCGGCCGGAACCGATTGGGGTTGGGTTTGGGCGCTTGTGGGTGGGGGGTAGTATGAGAAAAAAATCACAAGCAATATGGTAACTTTTCCGATCATGATACTTCTCAATCCAATCATCAGGCCCGTAAATAAGAGAATGGGGGTCGCGATTCTCCTGTGGAATGGTAATTCAAACCACCGGAGTGTTCATTGATATTGCGATCTATGTAGCTGTAACGCTGTGTAGTACTGCTTGTTGAGCCATTGGCTACGTAGTTTGTTCCACGTAGCGTGGTGAAAGCAACTGAAACCGTGGTAGCATTATTCCAGTTCATGACTTTCCGTCCTTAATCACTGTCTTGTGAATAAAATAACAAACTAACTATGCAATGTCAAGCATTTCTCAATTTTATTTTCAGGAAAAGTGAAATAAAGGGAGATTTGCTCAGATTTGTATCAGTTTCAGCCGGATGCAGCCAAAACGCCTGCTCCCACCACGAATCCAGCTATGGCTCGAAAGCCAGGGTCTTGTCGGATTGGTCGTGACACCCAAGACAGAGGTCATAAACAGCGTCAAACTTCACCAGACTGTAATCGGCTCCGGAAGTCAAGGAATGGCATGACTGACACTGTATTTCGTCTTCGAAAAGTCGGATGCGAGGGTCGATCGGGTCTTTCAGCGATCTGTTTTTGCCGGCGGCGACTTCACACTCAATTGGATGGGAGGAATGCAAGTTGATGGCGACAGCCTGACGACTATCGTCGTATGGCGCCTTGGAATGTGAACCGTCGGTGTGGCAGGCCAGACAAGACTGGGAGGGACTTTGGTCGCTTGGCCTTGGGTTTTCCGCATGGTAAAACCCCACCGCGGCATCCCGATGCGCCTCAGACAAGTTAGTCAGAGAACCGGATGAATTATGGCAGGAACGGCACTGGTATCGCCCGCCTTCATTAGCCGGTGATGCAAACATTCGGTCACCTGCTACCAGCCTGGCCGTCTCATGAAAGGAATGGCATTTAGCACAGTTCATGTCATTCCGGCTGTGAAACTGTTCGGCCAGGCTCCCCGGCTCTGATGCACTATTAGTATGGCATGAGCGACACTGGTTTTCTCCAGAGACAGGGGTGGCATCGGCAGCACTAACTTGCCAGTGACAACCCCGACAGGATGCCTGCTGATGCGCTATCGGCGCCGATGCCTGGGTCCTCGTCGCCGCTTGGGGTGAGCGCTGTCGGTCTGTGGAACTGGTGGCAGTTGACAGACCTATGATGAATACGGCTAAGGCCGTTAGTAATCGTGGCCGCATAAAGTCTTTTATCGGCCTTTGACTTCGTAAAGAGAATACTGTGCGACCAGACAATCTGTTTGACCGTGGCCGATGTTTAGAATCTGCACAGGCGCGCTTGTTCTCTGTGCTTCGCGCGCTTCGCATTAATAAGATAACGTAAACACAAAGACACGGCTTGACCGCTCGTTCTCCGAGTGGGCTCGAACTGACATGGTTCGGCGGACACAAGGCCTGCCGCTACGCAACAGAAAAGACACCTCATGTTGAGCGGAGTCGAACCATCAGCGCCGTCGAGGGGCGAACATTACTAACCATCGCATTAGGGGCGGCCTTGCGCCGTTCCGATGAAAGCTGCTGGTGGATAAAACAAAAGAAGGACAGCACTGATAAGTGCTGTCCTTGATCTTTAGCCTTGGCTGTAGATTCTCGACTACCAGCCGCGACGATCTCTGCCGCCGCCGCCGCCGCCGCGACCACCACCGCCGCCACGGCCACCACCGCCGCCACCGCCACCGCCACGGCCACCGCCTTCGGTGCGGGGGCGCGCTTCGTTCACGTTCAGGGTGCGTCCGTTTAAGTCTGTGCCGTTTACGCCACTGATGGCAGCCGTTGCTGCCTCCTGGTCGGGCATCTCCACAAAGCCGAAACCTCTGGACTCGCCTGAGTACTTGTCCTTGATGATGTTAACGCTGGAGACTTCTCCGAAGCCGGCAAATGCTTCGCGCAACTGATCGTCGGTCGTATCAAACGACAGGTTGCCAACATAGATGTTCATGCTGCATTCCACTCTTCGCTATCTCGACACCGCCCCCTATCCTTCGGGGACTGAGCACGCCGAGATAATCCTGTTAAAGCGCACTATTGCGGGTTGGCTCCATACACAGCTTCTTCAGGGATTTGTTTGGGAAGAGCAAAACCTAGACAAAAGCGATCACGGATACCATTCTTGATGGCCCAGTATATCAATTTGGCCGGGTAATGTCCAACAAAAAATGAACCTGTTTTGCTCCAGGTCGATGGGGAAAGACAGTCTCAAAAAGTGTTTCGTTGGATTCCGGTTTTCCACGGTCGGCTGTCGAGTCCCGCTAAAACCACGTCTTTCGACGTTTTCAGGAACCGGATGCTTGCGATCACTCATCATACGCTATTGTAATCCAAGCACTCGCGACACTGGGTTTTTTACCGAAAGTATTTGTTGCCAAGAGGATTGTAACTGTCAACATTATGGGCCAAGACAGAGATGATGACAGAGGCGGTCTTTTTTGCTTAGATAGAGGTGTCAGGCCCTTTTGAAGTACTTTTGACCTGTGAGTCATCACTCTCGCGTGGTCCTCCCCGTAGGAAGGGATGGCGTGTAGGATGATCTATTTGAGACTTTATTCGCACAGGATGAACTATAAACAACTGAATCATAAAACCAATTGATCACAGGAGGTGCATCTAAATGGTTAACGTCAAACGGTTCGCGTTGGTGCTCGGGCTGGCCTGCTTGGTGCCGGTCATCACGGTCTCGGCCGGCATGGAGCCGGGAGAGTTCAAGTTGGGTGGAAAAGGGTACTTTTTCTACAATCACTCTATGAGCGATGGCGGGGCAGGTCAAGACAATGAATTCGACGTCTCACGTCTGTATTTTGGAGCCAAGTTCCAGATTTCGGAGAAGTTCATGGCCCAGTACATGACCGACATCGCTCACGAGGGTGGCGGAGAGTTTGAGTCGTTTGCCAAGTATGCCTTGCTTGACTGGAAAATGGATGCTTTGAGCCAATGGAACGGTCACTTGGTGTTGGGCTTGCAGTCCACTTACAACTGGAAGATCCCCGAAGCCGCCTGGGGTTATCGCTCCATTCGTTACTCACCCATGGAGTCATTCGGGAAATACTTCAGTAGTGCTCGTGGAGACTACGAAGACATGCTCGAAGCTTGGGCGGATAGCCTCTATGATGAGGACACATCGGCCGACGACGCCAAGGCGGACGAGGTCATGAGTCAAATGAACAATTTCCACGATGTCTCAACGAGTAAAATGGCCTCCTCGGCCGACCTCGGCGTGGCGCTTAAACTCAAGCCTACTGACAGACACTATGTGTACTTGATGATTCGCAACGGTGGCGGCTACAAAAAAGCCGAGACCGACATGTACAAGAACTACCAGGCGCGGGTCGGATTTTATCTCCTCGAGAACAAGGAATTGCATTTTTCGGCGATGGCCGAGCTTGAGCCGATTGAGGGACACGACAAGGACGGCGCGGTGAAGAGGCGTCAGAACCTTCAGTGGGACCTGATGGCTGCCTACGAGCAGAAGGGCAAATTCCTCATCGCCGGCAACGTAAACGCCAAAAAGTTTCCGGGCGTGATCGACGACATTACTGCTACCTGCCTTTCGGGTTTCGGCAACGTCTATCTGGCTGCCAATAAGTTGAAGGCGCTGGGGCGTGTGGATTTGTACAAGACCGGCTTCAACGATGCTCAAATGAATCCCGCAATGCCGAAGATGGAGTCCAACGCCACTCTGATCATTGCCGGACTGGATTGGATGCCCGACAAAAAGGTTCACATCATGCCGAATGTGCAGATACTATCTTTTGAAGGCGAAGGTGATAGCGTGAAGGACTTCTACATTCATGTGGAGTTCAAGTTCTAGTGTGACCAAAGACACCACTGGAAAGCTAAGAGCAACTCCGGCGGCACTCGTCGCCGGGGTTACTCCGATGGTGAGGATTGTTGATAAAGCCATGGTAGCTCGTTGCGGTGGGTCTTGCCGATTCGCTAGAGCGAATCTGTGTGACCCGCCGCTGTTGTCGAACAAAGAGAAATGTGTCGAGTCACAACCCCGCCTGCGGCGGTGCCAAGACCCGACACAACGGTTCGAGGGTTCTTCGACAAGCCCGGCGGTGTCGGCATCCTTCGAAGTTGCGAAACTGGCCCCGTCCGCAGTGAAGGTTGCTGTGCAGTCCAACGCCGTGCCGGTCATCCCGTGGGATAGTATGGGTATGGGTACAAACCCGACGAGGAGATAGTCCCGCGGGTGATGGTTTTGTAAGGTATAAGTGGCAGCGTGCCACGAACGCTTTGATGACACTGACTGGAGGAATAGATGAAAATCAAACGAAGGGAATTCCTGAAAGCAGGTTCCGCCGCCGCCGCCGCAGTTACATTGGGCGGGCCGACTTTGAATGCGCTCGCGGCTGAATCGGTGAAAAAAGCAATGGGCATAAGCTACGGCCAGTGGAAACCAAGTACTTGTCTTGGTTGCACCACATGGTGCCCGGTGGAGATATTCGTTCAAGATGGCCGAGCTGTGAAAGTACGAGGCAATCCACACTCCAAGCAGAATGACGGCTACGTCTGCCCGCGCGGTCATCTGTCTTTGCAGCAAGTTTATGATCCGGACAGGGTCAAGGTGCCTATGATCCGCACCAACCCGACAAAGGGCAGAGGCGTTGATCCGAAGTTCGTACCGATTTCATGGGACGACGCCTTGAACATGATTGCCGATAGGATGATGGAACTGCGCAATGCTGAGGAGCCGGAAAAATTCGCGGTGCTGCGCGGCCGCTATACCTATATGCGTGACACCATATACAGCGCCTTGCCCAAGGTTTTCGGTTCACCCAACGGCATTTCGCACAGCGCCATTTGTGCGGAAGCCGAGAAGTTCGGCTCCTATTTCACTGAGGGGTACTGGGGATATCGTGATTACGATCTCAGCAACTCAAAGTACATCCTGGTTTGGGGTTGCGATCCAGTGAGCAGTAACCGGATGGTGCCTGCCTCGATCAGACGACTTGGTGACTGTCTGGACAAGGCTACGGTAGCAGTCGTCGATCCCAAGCTCAACAATACAGCGGCCAAGGGGCAGGAATGGTTGCCGGTCCTGCCCGGTACCGACGGAGCACTGGCCGGAGCTATTGCCCACGTGATCCTCACGGAAGGGCTATGGCACAAGGAGTTTGTTGGAGATTTCACTGATGGCAGCAATCGGTTTGCCGCCGGCGAGACAGTTGATGAGTCCACCTTCGCTGAGAAGGAGACTCACGGTTTGGTCAAGTGGTGGAATATCGAACTCAAGGACCGAACTCCAGCCTGGGCCGAGAAAGAAACCGGTGTGCCAGCCAAGCAGATAATCCGTGTCGCCGAGGGATTGGGCAAGGCAGCCCCTAATGTTGTCGTCTGGATGGGTCCCGGCGCGGCTATGCATGTACGGGGCGCTTACTCGGCCATGGCCGTTCATGCGCTGGCCGGTCTGTTGGGCGCGGTCGACAATGAAGGCGGCAGCTTGGCGGGCGCTAAGATTCCGGTCAAGAAGATACCCTCTTACAGTAAGTATCAGGATGCGTTGGCCAAGAAGCACTCCAAGATGCAGAAAATCGATCAGCGTGGCTACAAGCGGTTTCCAGCTCTGAACAAAGGTAAGTCGGGTGGCGGCGTTGTCACCAACAACGTGGCTGACGCTCTGCTGGCGGGAGACCCTTATGACCTGAAGGTAGTGATCGGTTACATGAACAATTTTGTCTTCTCATGCACGGGAACCGAGCGCTGGGAGAAAGCCATGGAAAAGGTCCCGTTTACGGTTCATTTGACCACCCATGCTTCCGAGTTCAGCCAGTATGCCGACATTGTACTTCCCTGCACAGTCAGCAAGTATGAAAAATGGGGTTACGAGAAGACCAAGGCCAATCGATATGCAACCGCCACATTGTTGCAGCCGGTTATCGATCCGGTGTGGGACGTGATGACTGACGAGACCGAGATTCCCTGGCTGATTGCCGAAAAGCTGAGAGAAAGAGGCTTTTCCAACCTCTACGACTACTATCACAATGAGTTCGCGGACGTGGAGACAGGCATGAAACCGAGAAACGCAAGGGAGTTCACACTTTCCAGCCTGAAACTCCAGACCGCGCCGCTCTGGGATGGTAAGAAGGATGTCGGTGGGGACAAGATCGACGGTTGGGATCAGTTTGTCAAACGCGGCATGTGGAACTCTTCCCCCTATAAATACAAGAAACGATGGGGTGGACATTTCGGCAAAACCACTACCGATGAAAAGACAGGCAAAGCAAGCACAAGCGGCACGGTTACACACAAGTTTGAGTTCTACAGTGAAACGTTGAAAGTCGCCCTGGAAAAACACGCCGGAAAACACAACACCGATGTGGACGATATCCTAAAGGTGTGCAATTATACCGCCACGGGCGAACTTGCATTTGTGCCTCACTATGAACCGCCGTTTCGGGACGGTGATGTCGAGGAATACCCGTTCGCCTTTATTGACTACAAGTCCCGCCTTAACAGGGAAGGTAGAAGCGCCAACTGCCCGTGGTTCCATGAATTCAAACACGTGGACCCCGGCGATGCCGGCTGGGACGACGTCCTAAAGATCAACCCGGTTGACGCCAAGAAACTCGGTATCAAAACCGGAGATCAGATCAAAGTATCCTCTACCGTGGGCAGCATTGATTGTTCCGCCAAGCTTTGGGAGGGTGTACGCCCCGGCACCGTTACCAAGGCATACGGCCAGGGTCACTGGGCGTATGGCAGGACAGCGGCTCACGATTACGCAGCGGGCGTTCCCCGAGGCGGCAACAACAATACGATCATTGCGGCCGAGTATGACCGGTTGAGTGGATCAACTGTGCGTAACGGCGGCTTTACGGGCGTGAAAGTCGAAAAGATCAAGGGTTGAGGTTAGGAGGATATGACAGTGACGCAATTCGCGATGGTGATAAACTTGCAGAACTGCGTGGGGTGCGGTGCCTGCGCGCTTAGCTGTAAGACTGAGAATAATACCGCTCTGAGGAAAAACGGCCAGACGCACAACTGGGCCGATTTCATTCATGAAACGACCGGCAAATTCCCTGACGTAAATTACCGGACTTTACCCGTGCTCTGTAATCACTGCTCGGCTGCACCCTGCGTGGAAGCATGCCCTGTTGATCCCAAGGCGATGTACAAGACGCCGGAGGGGATTACTATGCACAACGATGAACGTTGCATCGGATGCAGAGCCTGCCAGGAGGCCTGTCCGTATAGCTTGGACGAAGTTGCCGCGGATGGCGGTTACAGTGTGATCAGCTACAATGAAGAAGATGGACCGGACCCGGCTTTCTACAAGAGTAGTAACGCGATTATCCCCGGTTGCACTTCATCCGGTATAGATACGGCGCGTGCCGCCCGCGCAACACCGCCGCATCGGAACCGATATGGTCACACAGACTACGAAGATGTACGCCGACAAGGTATAGTTGAAAAGTGCGTTTTCTGTGACCACAGGGTAAAGTACGGAGATGCGCCTTACTGCGTGACAGCCTGTCCGGCCGGCGCCAGGGTTTTCGGCGATCTCAATGATCCGTCAAGTAGTGTCGCAGAACTGCTTAATCAGCACAAGAGCTTTGTTCTGAAACCAGACGAAAAGACGGAGCCCAACGTGCACTACATCAGGGAGTATAAGAAAGGTTAGTTGATTTGTGCGCCGCGGCCCTAGTGAAGCACTGTTTCACTTGGCCGCGGCTCGAACGACTACCCCTTAAACCATGCAGTTAGAAAACAGCCGGAAGCTCAAACAACAACGGACCGATTGTTACCGGTTGCTGGCCGCGCTCTTCTATCCGCCGCAGCGGGAGGTTCTCCTTAGTGAAAGTGTGTGCCAGAACCTTGCATTACTACTCGATGCCGTGTGCCCCGAAGCCGGACGGTACGCCGGTGAAATGCTACAGTGTCTTGAGAAAAGCAGCGATAGTGAGTTGGCGGTTGAGCATGCCGCTCTCTTTGTCGGCCCTTTCGAGCTCAAAGCTCCGCCCTACGGTTCAGTCTACCTGGAAGAGCATCGAAGAGTATTGGGTGAGACCACTATGGCAACGCTTGCAATGTATCGGGAAGCAGGCTTGAAGTTGGATATAAGGGAGCCTGCCGACCACATCGCCGTTGAACTTGAGTTTATGTATTTCTTGGCTGTCAGGGAAGTCGAGGCGTTGCTGTCTGAGGATCAGGGCCGGCCTGATGTGTGGCAGAAGAGACAAGCTGAGTTTCTCCTGGGGTACCTGGGACGCTGGACCCCCGACTTTTGTAGTAGCATCAAAAACGGCACGCAAAACGAATATTATCGGGCACTGGCGAATTGCCTCGCTGCTTTTATTGCCTGTGAGTGTGAAAAGGTCAAGCAGCCGGCCAACGCCGGGAGTCGGTCGGAATGACCTCGGACGGGGAGGAGTAGTACTGGAACAACCGTGACCAAGCCGTCAGATGCAAGGATCTATGAATCTCGCGCCGTTGTTTATGGTGCCATGACTCGGTTGTATCTTGCTCCGCCGGAGCCTGAGATACTGATCGATGTCGAACGCACTGGTTTTCTCCAACTCATGTTAGAGGTCGGTGGGGAAGAGGCTGGAGTTGGTTCGTTGCTGGTCGATTCGGATGAGTTGTCTGCCGAATTCACCCGGCTCTTTTTGGGACCGGGGCATCATGTATCCCCGCATGCCTCAGTCTACCGAAAGGATGAACCGCAATCGGGCGAGCTATGGGGTCATAGTACAGGCGAGGTCAAGCGCTTCATGGAGCACTACGGCCTAACTTTGCACCAATCTGCAATCATCCCGGACCACATAGCGGTTCTCTTTGAATTCATGCAGCAAGTACAGATGAAGGTTCACGAGCTTATGACATCTGACCGGCCGGAGTCGGAGACCAAAGTTGAGATCGATCTGGCCGTCCAAGTAGAGCGAGATTTCTTTAATAACTACATCAGTGGCTGGATTGACTCTTTTCTGGACGCGGTAGAAAAAGCCAACCCATGCCTTTTTTATGCCGTTTTAGCCCGGTTTACACGCCTTTTCATGGCCAACGAAAGGTCGGACCTCAGCCCGGATTCCTGCACGCACGGTTCTACCAACTAACAGTGCTGCCCAGGTTTGCCGGTTCCGGTTGCTTGGTAAACAACCGTGCTGGAGGGACTTTTCTGACATCGGGTATTAGCGATTCCTTAGCCCAAGGCTCAAAGCAAACGCCAAAGATGCCGATACGACTTGAATAAGTAGTAGGACGTACCAGTTTGCGAATTCTGAGGACCAAGTTGTGACTGATTCCAGAAAACACCCCCGTGGATACACCGATGGATACTTAGTAGTGTGGAATGATAAAACAGGAATGCCGATCGGTCGCCTGCGCAATCTGACCATTGACGGTTGTATGCTGATCTGTACGGACCCTGTTAAAACACCGGCGGTGATACACTGCCGCATGACTTTGCCGGACATAATCGAGGGCATCCGCGACCTTACCTTCATTGTAGATGGAAAGTGGTGCCGACAAAACCAACGGGCCGGATGGTATGAACTGGGCTGCGCCTTCGTGAATCTTAGTGTCAAGGGCTCGAAGATCATCAATCACCTGGTGGAAGAGTGGATGATCATCGGCGAAACTGCCGATGCCGCCTGTCGCGGCACCATTCCCCGATAGCCTCACTTTGCGGCCGCAAACTCAGCCGCCACCCAGCGCGATCCACAACAGCACAACGATTATGGCCACCATTATCGAGCGCATGGCAACAACCAGCACCTTGAAGTTTCTCTCATGGAAGTCGGCCAGCCAAATCAGGTGCAGTTTTTTCAATACCAGGATTCGAAACTTAAGCATCTTTGGCGCAATTGGGATCAGGACCGCTGTGATTGCGGTGACTATCAACATGACCGTCTGCTCTTTCATCTCACACCTCCGGGTTGGTGGACTCATCACTTATACGCACATTGAGGAGGGTTATTCATGGAAAGGCGCTATGTGTGCGGCAAGTGAGAGCCACTCTTTACACGAGAATCGCCTGAGCCGCGTAGGGGGCGGCCTTGTGTCGCCCCTTGGTTCCGGCGGAGACAAGCCCCGCCGCTACGCGATAATAACAACGCCTTTTGGGACAGCCTGGCCTGTCTGCCCCATGTTCCGTCCCAAACAAGGTTTGAGACGGCCACCCAACCAACCTCATCCTGAGCGGAGTCGAAGGATGAACGAACGTTCGACTCACAGCGCTCAAAATGGGTTTGTTTTGCGGAAAAACACTTTTTCTGATCCGCCAATTCATAGGTGTGGCAGATAACTGGCCATAAGTTGAACGGGTACAAGCCAGTGTCATGCCGAGCGGAGTCGAGGCGTGAGCGCCGTGAAATGGGTTTATCCGGGGAAACATCACACTCACCCCACAAGATCGATGGTGAAAGCGAAGCGGGTATGGGTATGGCGTGTTCTGTTCTGCGCTGATAGTCATAGGGACATCCTTTTTCAATCAAGGCTGGACCGCGATTTGCGGCAGATTGGTAGGGTTGTTGTGAACGGGGGAGCGGAAGCGCGGGGTCTCACGTTGCCTGTGGTAACGAAGGACCCCGCGCAGCAGTATATACGTGGTGCACGAGGACGTACACCACGCACGGGTATGATGGAAAATGACAAGATGGATTCCGGGTCAAAGCCCGAGATGACAGAATAACAAATCCGGAATGACAGATCAGTGTTGCAGGTGGCGTTGGACGCCCCCCCCCCCCCCCCCCCCCCCCCCCACCCCCCACACCCCCCCGCGGGCCCACCCCCCCCCCCACCACCACACAACAAACA
>JAOUBJ010000023.1 GCA_029860345.1 Candidatus Zixiibacteriota bacterium
CGAATGTCGTCTTCTGATTGAAGTTCAATCGCGGATACCATTCCGCTCCCGCCTGCACAAAGAATTCCCCTTCGTGCCGTTCGGCAATCTTCCCGTGGTAGAAAAATGTAAGAGTTGTCGTTGTCCCAGTCTCGGGTACCTCTTCAAGGAACAGATACAAACCATCGGATCGGTTTTTTTTCTTCTCCCATCGCTTGAAACGGAGAGACCGCCCCGATGAATCGAGAATGCTGTCGACCTCCAATTTCGGGTGCAGATTCAAGGCCACGATCTTTAGCGGAGCCAATACTTCGCATGATAACTCCGCCTGACAAACGCATTCTCCACGACTATCAATCGAGGTTGCGATCTCGTAATGAACCGGGTCCCACCGTATTCTGTTGACCTTGTGGTCACCAGCGGCTTCCGCTACTGAAGGCGGAGAGTAGCTGCAGATTAACTCCAACCATTTCCGAAGGGGGAACAGCCCAAAGGTCTTGAAAAAACGGACTTCCTCCCTGGCGAATGGATAGTATCGATAACAGACTCGTTCGGTACCGTCCGGTTCGACATTAACCAGCAAGTATGGTTCGACGGCAGGTTCTGTGAGACACTTCAGAGCGCGGTAGATATTGCCCCGCCGCTCGTGATGAACCAATTGACTATGGGCCTTCCGAAAACCCTTTCTGGTGCCGGAGGCAACCGATGATTGAGACCGGGTGCACGAATCCAGTATGAGCTGGTGGATTTGATGGCCGAACAGAAGCTCGGCTGATTCGATGGCACGATTGAGTGAGTCGGTCTCGAAAAATCTCAGCAGTTGATCGCGCTCCAATGGCACCGACGGATAGAACTGGAAATTGCCCTTACCCTCAAAGTAGCCCCCAAAACAGAGCGGAGTGCCGTCGATTTCGACCGGCTCGCAAAGATAGATCCGTCCGGAGTCCAGATACAGAGTCATATCCCGATGTTCGATGGTTAACCCGGACACCTCGTAGACAGCCGTGTCGTCAAGGGTCGGATCATACATGATGTCAAAGGCCCGCTCAAGCTCCAAACCAGTCGAGGCCGATCCCGGTTGGACCAGGCCGGTCAGGCACAGTAATAGCGTGACTATGTGAATCCTCATCGGCGGTAACCCCTGACAAACTCCGTGCGCTTCTTTAGAGCGGGATGAGTGTAGAACCAGAATTCAATCAGCACATGTGGATCGGGGTCGGACAAGTTGTACACCGACAGTTTGTCAAAGGTGACGGCCGCGGTTTCACCGGAGACACCGGTTACATCCATACCGAACTTGTCGGATTGTCGCTCCATGTACCGCGAGGCGGAATTGGTGATCGGTTGAAAGACAAAGTTGATTACGAGAACAAAGATCAACACCAGGGGCAAGGAGGCCATGTCCGACAATTTGTCGAAGCCCAGGCGGGTGCGAAACCTGTGTATGACGCCGTGAATGGTCTTATCCATCAACCATAAAGCGAACATGATAAAGATGATGGCCACTGCCAACCCCCACC
The DNA here is from genome assembly GCA_029860345.1 of Candidatus Zixiibacteriota bacterium. Classification (NCBI taxonomy): domain Bacteria; kingdom Pseudomonadati; phylum Candidatus Zixiibacteriota; species Candidatus Zixiibacteriota bacterium. The sequence continues at coordinate 1,500 of JAOUBJ010000023.1, forward strand.
ATAAATGGTTCATGAGATAGTGGCCCATCTCGTGACCCATGACATAGCGGATTTCATCGAGAGTGAAGTTTTCGATCATGGTGTCATAGAGCACGATCCGTTTGGTGCCGAACAAGCCGGTCACGTAGGCGTTGACTTTGGATGACTGTCTGGAGCCGTCCACCTGAAAAATATCGGAACCCTCAATCCCGGCCGATTCGGCCAGGGCGAGAATCTCTGCTTCAAGCTGCTTGTCTTTGAGAGGTTCAAACTTGTTGAACAAGGGTGCAACAAACACCGGAACAATGACGATCAATATCACTACAAACGGTATCGCCCCCAGCGAAAAGGCCAGCCACCACCGCTTCATTTTGGACACCAGCCAATAGAAAAACCAAACAGGGATAATACCGACGATCAGCCCAAGCAAGAGGCCGAGCAGATTCTCACCCCACCATTGCATGAAAGTCTGGTTCAGAAACCCGTAGTTGTTCTCGACTATGAAACTGCGGTAGATAGTGAACGGCAGATTGAGCATGTAGTCGACAAGCGAGATGAAGATATAGAAAACCCAAACGGCAAAGAACCTGAGCCTGATGCGACAGGCAAGATCGCGGAGCTTCGCAGACAGTCCGGTTAACAAAATGAGGGCCAGGGTACCGATGCCGATGAGGAAGCTTGCGAAACGCCAGATGTTCCTGAAACGCGAGTAACTAATCAGCTCTTCCTTGCGTTCCGGCGACATCGGGTATAGCGATTCCGGTGTCTCAGTCTTGTAGGGCAGGTCTGTCTTCAGACCTGCCGACAAAGGCGGGTCCACGCCGCGGCGCGCGGGCAAAGACGGGCCTGCGCTACTCTGTTGCAAAGAGTCAGCCTGTCGCTCGCCTGAAGAATCGTGGTCCGGACTGTCAGCGGCTGCTATGTGGCAGAAGAGCAAGCAGGATGCGAGGGTCAGCAATGTCGCAATCACAAATCGTCTCTTGAGCACTCGGCGGGTGGTATTCATGGCGCGACTCTCCTATCGATGTCTTCACCTCACCGGTAAGATACTCGTCGACATTCGTTGGACAAGGAAGAAATCTGCGCTGTGGCGACAACCTGTCCTGTGTACGCCGCGCTTGTCATTCCCGCGAAGGCGGGAATCCATTCTTACATCAACTGAGGGTATAGATCGTCCCAATCGGTGTTCTTCGCTTCAATCACAAGAATCTTCCATGCCCGTCGCCATTTCATGATTTGCTTTTCGCGCGTTATAGCGCTGTGTATGTCGTCATGCACCTCATAGTAAACTAAGAGATGAACCTTGTACTTCTTGGTGAAACCCTCGACGCTTCCGGTTTTGTGTTGGTAGATTCGACCGACAAGGTCGCTTGTCACCCCAGTGTACAGTGTACCGTGCTTTTACTGGTAAGGATGTAGACAGAGTACTGTGACATAGTAGAAGATGGACCCCCGCCTTCGCGGGGGTGACAGAAGCCTATGCGGTGGGATACTTGATATCTATTGTCACCTGCATGTTGTCCTTCACTTCATGACTCGCGAGCATCTTTGCCAAGGCATCATAGTCTATCTCGACAAAAGGTTGCCCAGCTTCTGTGTCAAACCTGTACGAATCGAAGTCAACAAATGACACAAGGCCCTTCTTTTTGCGACCCGAGTGAACATGCGGGAAAGTAACCTTTACCTTGAGTTGAGCAGGATCCAACGGCTCTTTCTTTAGGTCGTAAGAGAACCGCTTTTGTCGTGCCTTGATCTCTTTGAGCGCAAGTTGGTCTGTCTCAGTTTCCCACTGTACCGCCGCCAGAGGCTTCTTGTACGAAGTGCCAACTCTCGTATTCTGCACCGTGTAGTGAATTGACATTGGTTTGTGTTCCGCGACTCCTTTAATGAAGACGGACTCTTTGGCGAACAGCTTTCTGGTGGAAGGATGTAGTAATTCAAGGCCGAATCCCTCATCAAATACTATACCGGAAGGCCTGGCGATGTCCATCAATCTGGACGCCACATTAAGAACAGTGCCGGAGTAGTCCAGGATCGTTCTTCCCGCGATCAACTTTGTAACGGGACCGCGGCACAGGCCTATGCCTATCTTATCCGGTACAGCAAAGTTGATCATCGGATCGTTCCTGCAGATTGTGTTAAACTTCTTGACAAGGGAAAGGCACCACTTAACGGTGTCCCGTGCACGGTCCTTTAGCGTCCATTGATCGTAGGGTACAACTACCAACAGACCGTCTCCAGCCGGCTTGTAGTACGACAAATCAGGGATATACTCATCGATAATAGTCATGTAAACGCGTTTGATGAACATCGCTGTATCGGGCGATTCGACTCTCTTGCCAAACTCCGTAAAACTGCGGACGTCTATATTTGCAGCTATCACATGCTCCGACGCCCCTGTGGCCTTTTCGAGGAGTCTGCGGAATGTCTTGTGCATACATGCACCCTCCATCTTAGTCACATTTGATCACCGATGCCGATTCAAAGGTAGGATGTGCCCTGCTGTTGCACAAGTGAAAAGATGGACCCCCGCCTTCGCGGGGGTGACAGAGGGCTGCGGGGGTGATACCCATAAATGGGTATCTTACGCTTTGCACCCGGCGTTGGTCGCACCCTTCGACTGCGCTCAGGGTGACTGGAGTAACGCGCGAAGCGCGAAAGAACCCATTTATGGGTTACGCCACCGTCACTTCATCGCACAGGTAGACATCCTGGATGGCATTAAGCAACGCAACGCCGTCTTTCATCGGCTTCTGAAAGGCTTTGCGTCCGGAGATCAGACCCATGCCGCCGGCCCGTTTGTTGATGACAGCCGTGAGCACTGCCTGGGCCAGATCCGACGAATCGGACCCGGTGGAAGCACCGCCTGAGTTGATCAATCCGGCCCGCCCCATGTAGCAGTTGGCCACCTGGTAGCGGGTGAGGTCGATGGGGTTGTCGCTGGACAGTTCGTCATAGACCTTTTTGTGCGTCTTGGCGAAACTGATAGCGTTGAAGCCGCCGTTACATTCGGGCAGTTTCTGTTTTATAATGTCGGCTTCGATGGTGACACCGAGATGGTTGGCCTGTCCGGTCATATCGGCTGCGGTGTGGTAGTCGGTGCCGTCCTTTTTGAAACCTGAGTTGCGAAGATAGCACCACAAGACCGTGAACATACCCAACTCGTGTGCTTGCGAAAAGGCCTCGGTGACTTCTGTAAGCTGCCGCATCGAGTTGTCCGAACCGAAGTAAATCGTGGCGCCGACACCGACCGCGCCCATGTTGAAAGCGTTCTCGACCGAGGAGAACATCACCTGGTCATGCTTATTGGGATAGGTCATCAATTCGTTGTGGTTCAGTTTCAGAATAAACGGAATCTTGTGGGCATACTTGCGGGCCACGGCACCGAGTACGCCGTAGGTCGAAGCTACGGCATTGCAGCCGCCCTCAATAGCCAACTCGACGATTTTCGCCGGGTCGAAATAATCCGGGTTGGGAGCAAACGATGCGCCGCCGGTGTGCTCGATGCCTTGATCCACCGGCAGAATCGAAAGGTATCCACTGCCGTTCATGCGACCGGTGGTGAACATCCAATTCAGTGAGCGCATCACGGCCGGGGTGCGATCCGACTGGGCCACGACACGGTCTACAAAATCCGTACCCGGCAAGTGCAGTCGTTCCTTTGGTATCCCTTTGCACTTGTAGCTGAGTAGGCCCTTATCATCTCCTAAGTACTGCTCAATCTTCGCAATCATGTCCTTATCTCCTGAAAACTTGACATTCTATCCTGGCGCCAATAAAGAACGGTTCAAGACCAAACGCAACGTCAAAGGGGCAGCAAGCTGCCTTTTTTTCTCTGACCCCGTTTGACTGGTGCCCATGGCACAGTTATATTCGCCACAACGCAACCAAGTTAAGAAGTGAGCGTATCAAACGAACATAAGCCATGATCAAAGCTGAAAACCTCACCAAGCGCTTCGGCGAAATCACCGCCGTCGATGACATCTCCTTTGAGATACACAAGGGAGAAGCGTTCGGGTTTCTCGGGCCGAACGGCGCGGGCAAATCCACGACGATAAACATGCTGGCCGGGGTGCTGGAACCCGATCGGGGCGGTATCTCGATCGATGGTGCTACCGATCCGACCCGGACACAGGTGCGGCGGTCACTCGGTATCGCGCCGCAAGCGTTGGCTTTATACGATGAGTTAACAGCCGATGAAAACCTGGCTTTCTTTGGACGGCTGTACGGTTTGTCGGGTAAAGCCTTGAGCGCACGAGCAGACTGGGCGCTTGAGTTGGTCGGGCTGACGGGGCGAAGGCGGGACCGTGTCAAAACATATTCGGGCGGGATGCAAAGACGTCTTAACCTGGCCTGCGGATTGGTACATGATCCACAAGTGCTGCTGCTCGATGAACCGACGGTGGGTGTGGACCCGCAGTCACGTAATCTGATTTTTGAAAAAGTCAGCCAACTCAAAGCCGAGGGACGCACCGTTCTTTATACTACTCATTACATGGAAGAAGCCGAGCGGCTGTGCGACCGAGTTGCCATAATCGACAACGGTCGTATTATGGCCGTCGACAGTGTTGAAAACCTGATCACCAACCACGGCGGACCCTCTTTCGTGAATGCTCAATTGTCGGCGCCTCCGGAGGAGACTGCAGGACTTCCGGGGACGCTCGACGGGCTGAACCTGAGAGTAGAAACAGACAGCCCCATGGATACAATTGCCGATTTGAGTGCCAAAGGTCAGTCCTTTGTCACTATGCGCATCGACCAACCGAATCTTGAGACGGTGTTTTTGAACCTAACCGGCAGAAAGCTGCGCGACCAATGAGAACGCTGTTGATAATTGCCGCCAAAGACCTGCGCCTGCTCGCGCGGGATCGGTTCGGCCTGTTTTGGGTGCTGGCTTTCCCGCTTATGATGGCTTTGTTCTTCGGCGCCATATTCAGCGGCGGTTCGGGCAATCGTGCCGAGATGAAGATTGTAGTTGTAGATGAGGCGCAGTCGGAACAATCGGCGGCGTTTGCGGCTCGCCTGGACAGTTCTTCAGCTCTACGTGTTACTGTATCCCATGCCGATTCTGCCCGCTTATTGGTACGCACCGGCAAGGCGGTAGCTTACCTGATTGTTCACCCCGGTTTTGGTTCGCTTGAGAACATGTTTGCAGGAAACGGGACGACTCTCACCGTCGGAATTGATCCAGCCCGTAAGGCCGAAGGTGGATATCTGCAGGGTCTCTTGATGGAAGCCTGGTTTTCGATGATGCAGGATCGATTTTTCAACCCATCCAAGTCCCAGAGATTCCTCTCGAACGTTGTTGAGCAAATTGAGTCCGATACAAACATGAATGCGGGACAGCGCGAAGTGCTCACCGGGTTCTTTGGAGACCTCGAGCAGTTTATGGGCCAAGTCGACACCGGTGTCCTGGCCGGCGGCTCGGCGGCGGACAGTGGCGGCGGGGCGAGTACAGGCTTGGGACCAAAGATCGAGGTTGAAGAAGTAGTTCGTCAACAGAGCGGCCCGCGGTCATCCTGGGAAATCACTTTTCCACAGGCACTCATGTGGGCATTAATCGGGTGCACGGCCGCTTTCGCCATATCAATCGTGTCCGAGCACACCCGCGGCACACTTTTGCGATTGCGTCTGGCGCCGCTGTCGCGCGCCCACCTACTGGCCGGGAAAGGGCTGGCCTGCTTTTTGTTCTCGATAGCGGTTTGTTCTCTGTTATTACTGTTTGCCAAGTTGGTCTTCGGCATCAGTACGCCCGACCCGGTGCGACTGGCCTTAGCCGTAGTCGCCTGCGCCGGGTGTTTCACGGGCCTGATGATGCTGATGAGCGTCCTCGGCAAGACCGAGCAAGCGGTGGCCGGAGCCGGCTGGGCAATCATGCTGGTAATGTCAATGACCGGTGGCGGTATGGTACCTCTTATGGCGATGCCGAACTGGATGGTAACCATCAGCCATATCAGTCCGGTCAAATGGGGGATACTTGCCCTCGAAGGTGCGATCTGGCGCGGCTTTAGTTACAGTGAGATGGCTCTGCCGCTGGGGGTTCTAATCGGTGTCGGGGTGGCCGCTTTTACTGTCGGCGCGGTGATCTTTCGGCGCGTGCATGGGTGAGATTGAACCTGCCGTGGCAGGAGCAGAGTCCGCCGCGGCGGACTGCCCTACGATTGTCGCTTTTCCCAATCCGTTCGAAATACCATGTAGATATAAGAGTGCACATCGCAGGTGTAATCCCGCATGTGCTCCGGGAAGCGATAAACATCCTCACCGATTCGTTTACCACCCACCGCTTCCTGCATCTTCTGCGACGCAACGTTGCTCTTGTTGGGATCACCCTGGACCGCCACACAGTCGGTGTGTGTGAATAAGTACTCCAACAGGCCTCGTTTGACTTCCACACCGTAGGCATTCCCCCAGTGCTCGGGAAGCAGTTTAACATCTGTGCGCGAAATACCCTTGTCGTCGGGCCGATACAGCCTGCATTCCCCGACTGGGGTGGCTGAGTCCTTCAATACTACAACCAGCAATGACTCGTATTCGGATGGACTCTGGTCGGCGATTTGTTCGGCGATTTTTTCTCGCGATGTTTTCAGCCCGTTGGGAAAACCGACATTGGTCATCACCTGAGGATTCGTCCACAGGCTGTGATACATTTCGATGTCGGCCTGGGATGACAAAGCCTTGCGGATAAACAGCCGGTCGGTTTCGATGATTGCGTTGTGTTGGCCATTATCGTCGGGCATGTCCTACGATAGGTCTTTGCCAAGGGAGTGTCAACCCCGACCTGCGAATAAGATGCTTGTCCACCGTCCCAAACAAGGTTTGAGACGGCCACCCGCCGATGGCTGTCAGGCGAGTCACCTGACAGCACCTTCATCGCGAAGCACATCACCGTGTGATATTGAGGGTTTAGCAACAAGCCCCAAGGTCCGGGCCACCCGCCTTGGTCAGCGCGCGAAGTGCGAAAAAGTAGGCTAGCCTACAAAAAAGGGGCCGCACAAGGCGACCCCATCTGAGAGTCAGTTACTCCCATCGAAGTGGGGCTTCTATATGTTCAACCAGTAGCTCGCTTTCACCAAGAATATGTTCGAGGCGCCTTCAGAGAAGAAACGATCGAAATCGCGAGACAGGTTAAGGTCATTGACCGTATCGTCGACTTCCGGACGCGAACGTGTCCAGACAAAATACAGCGTACTGCCCGGCAGGTACTCCCATCGCATCAGCAGCGTCGAGTTGAGCGACGAGTAATTGTAGTCACTATTGGGAGCATCAATACCACCATAATCACCGACAGCACTATACTGGTTGCCGCCTTCGTAGAGACGATAGTCCTCATAATCCAACCCGGCCAGCAAGCCGTTGGCCGACAACTGACACGAGAGATTCTTGTGCAGCATAAAACTGGCACTGACATTCAGTGTGACCCGTGTTTGATCGAGGTCGGCAAACAACGTTACCTCTTCGTTTGTAATGGAATCCACCGGGTTACCCACCCATCGTCTCTGGTCGTTGTCCTTCAGGATGTTGACACCCAGGCCGTATTCCATATTGGCTGTAGGTCGGAATTCAACGCCGGTATAGTGCGCCCACCAGGATCCAAAGCGAGACTGACCACTGCCCGGATTGAGACTGAAAGAGACTTTCTTACGACCGTCGGTATGCAGCGACGCCCACCAGCTCCATGACTTTGGGCGCTCCCAGAGTCCCATGCCGCGCGTTTCCCAATCGCTGTAATCGTCAATACTTTGGCTGAGCCCGCCGCCGAGACTCCAGTTGTTAATAAAATCCAGGTAGAAATTGTAATTCCAGCCTTTATCGATATTGTCGCGGGCATAATTCCAACCGGCGTAGATATTCATGTTGTGGTAGGTGTTACGGAAGACAAACCAGTCGTCCTGAGTGCGATACTGAAGCCAACCATAGAAGGAGCGTATATCGTTGCGGCTGGTGTACCCCATCCGGTTTATATACAGGTTCTGGTCCTTGACCGTCCCCCCGATGGAACCGCGCCAGTGTTTGCCGGCCGCTTTCTGAAGCTCGACCGCCATTCCAAAGCCTACCGGCTCACCGGAATTACGGCTGAACACGGTCTGGCCGCCGAATCCCCAGGTGCCGTTGTTGGTATAAAGTTGCCAGTCCAGGCCGCCGGTGGTGGCCGGGGTGCGTGTCTTCTGGCTGGTCGTGGTCACAAGGACACCGACGTATGAGTTCGACAGCAGATCCTGTTTGACCCGCAAGACGCTATAGTTGGCCGACGGCTCGACCACGCCGGTTCGTTCTTCACCGTCGACCGTCAGGTAATCGGCGCTCTCTTCCTTTGTTACGGCATTGAGAAATCCCAGCGAGGTCCCGCCGGAGAGTTTACCGGTGATTTTTGCCGCACCGAGGATAGTCGCTGTTTCGGGATAGTCGGTGTACACATCAAGATCGTCATCGTCAACGCCGCCGGTGATAGCTCGCCCGATACGGCGCGAATTCAACAACATGAATCGCGTACTGAACAGATCGGAGCCCTCGATAAAGAACGGACGTTTCTCGCTGAAGAAAGTCTCGAACGGTGACAGGTCCAACACCGGACGGTCCAGTTCCACCTGTCCAAAGTCTGGATTAATCGTGGCGTCAAGAGTCAGGTTCGACGAAATACCATACTTCACATCGAAGCCGACATCACCCAGCATGTCCCGCCCGTTCGGGTTGCCAAGATGACTCGGCTCGGTCTGAAATTTGGATACCGCGTATGGTAAAACCTGTAACTGACGAACCGGCTCAATACCGGTGATCCCTTCCAGATGCCCAAACTGCGATACCGACCCACCCTCGGTCGAGGGTGAGAACTCCCACCAGTCAACTTCGGCCTTGCGACTTATATATCGAGTGACATTTACACCCCAAACATGTTCGTTTTTCTTTGTGAATCTGAGATTATGATACGGAATCTTGAATTCGGCCGCCCATCCCCATGGATGGATAGCCACTTCACCCTCCCAGATTCCATCCCAGGATTGATCCATGTTGACGTCATCGAACATTCTGAAATCACGCTGGACGCCCGAAGCGTTCAGCCGAAACTCATACCCGGTTTGATGATCATGGTAGGGGTCCAGCCGGACTCTAACATAGTCGGCCTCCGACCATCGATCGCGCCTGACCATCTGCTGTTTAATTTTCTCCGGCTCTGAGTCGAAACACCAGAACGCAAAGTAAATAGCTTCGTCGTCATAAACCGTTGCCACCAGCGTTGACTCAGTTGCAGTTTCACCTTCGTCGGGTTCCATCTGCAGAAATCCCGTCACCTTTTCAATCTTGGCACTCTTCCAGATTTCATCATCCAGTTTGCCGTCAATCGATGGAGCATGGGGATTGATTCGAACCGCCCGCATGATACGGACATCGTCATTTTTGTCTTTATCGGTCGGTTCTGTGTCGGAAAATACGGTGGTCGTGAAGAGTGCGCATAACAGCGCAGCGGTTGTACAGAGGAGAATCCAAGTTCTCACGTCTTTTACCTCCTGTCAAGAAGTCTATCTCACTATTGGACAGCACAACCCTGCGAAACAAATTGAAACCCTCTGACGCGTCCCTGGTCCTCGCTGTTGCGCATCGCAGCGGAGAACCTAGTAACAAATTAACTAATCTACCCAAGTCATTACGCACCCATGATCGCATAGTTTCATTTCGGTTGGCGAAAAACTAAGAAATTAGTAATTAATTGAAATTTCGGACGTTTCTCGTAGGGTGGGTCCGTCTTCGCCTGCGCGCCGCGGCGTGGACCCGCCTTTGTCGGCAGCTAATGCTGTAAGACGACTCGCCTGACAGCCGGTGGGTGGCCGCCTCAAACCTTGTTTGGGGCGGGAATTCGCATGAACCACCCCCAAACCGAGTTTGAGGGTGCCACCCGAGGCCCAACACCACCTGGATTTACGGGCAGGTATGCCAAAACAAAAGCCCCCGACGGGGGGCTTTCGATAATCGCTTTGCTCGGGAACGCTGCTATGCGAACGACTGGAGCGCTTCGGTGCGGCTGTCGTAGTGCTCGAAAACACTGATCAGGCGGGTAATAGTCAGGATCGACTCGATTTTGGTGATATTGGCCAGTACCAGCCGGCCGCCCGAGTTTTTGACGGTTGTGAGGGCGGAAATCAGCATCCCCAGTCCGACAGAGTTTACCCAGTCGACTTTGGAGAGATCGACCACGATGTTCTTTTTGTTCTGGTTGATATACTCATGGAGCTTGCCGTGGAACATGGTAGTTTCTTCGCCGCCCATGATTTTGCCCGAGACATCCAGGATGACAATGTCGTTTTCCAAAGAATCATCAAACTTCATCGAGATTCCCCTTCTCCTGTGGCTTTGCCACTATCCGTTAACTTTTCAGGCACCAGCCCGGGTCGAAGTGTCAAACAGGGACTGTGTGCATCCATTTACCTAATTACTGACTTGAGAATGTAGGCTCTGCCGTTTCAAAACACAAGCTGTTTCTGAGGGGTGATAAATCACTTTTTGCGCTTCGCGCCTTTGAAACCACGCCTTGCGTTAAGTCGTGAGGTTGGGCTTTTCTCTTGTAGGGAGTCCGCGGTGGAAGATTAGCGGTTCTGCCGCTGTTGGTGTGGTGAGTGGCACCCTCAAACCCGGTTTGGGGGTGATCTTCTCCCGTCTCCAAACCGTAGGTCGAAACCCCTGTGGTTTCGACATCACGCGCTTTGCGTGGTAGTTTAGTTCTGCCGGTCAGTTCGAGGACGGGCCCGCCCTACTAAAGAATGAAACCCGGGGCAAGTCCGGGCCACCCGCCGCCCCAAACAAGGTTTTAGACGGCCACCCATAGCAGTAGTCTTTCTCTTACTCTCGGCCCACCACGCCCAAATGAAATCGGGTTTCAATTAGGATAATTTCAACCACATTTTTCTCTTGACCCCTCTGTCGATAACATAGTATAATTAGAACGAACGTTCGATTTAATTTGACGATTGGACACAGAACCATGCTACCGGCAATCAAAACCGCTAACGCACCGGCTCGACGAAACCGCCAGTACGAAAAACGACTGGCATCTATTCTCAAAGCAGCATCGCATGTGATCGCCCGCGATGGTTTCGAAGGCGCTTCGGTGCGCGATGTTGCCGCCCGTGCAAAGATCAATCTGTCAGGTATCTATTACTACTTCACCAACAAAGATGAAATGTTGTACGCATTACAGCATCACACGTTCTCGACGTTACACGATACGTTGGAGCAGCGGCTGCAATCGTGCGAGACAAATGAGGCTCGCCTGCGCGCCGTGGTCGACAACCATTTTGAGTTCTTTGTCGAAAACATGGATGACCTGAAAGTGTGTGTGCACGAAATGGAATCGCTGTCGGGCAAGTACTACCGTGAGGTGCTAAACGTCCGCCGCAAGTACTACCGTTTGGTACGCCAAGTGGTCGCTGAGAATCTCGACGGGCGCAGGCATGATGCCGATATGGCGGCGTTGTTCTTGTACGGTTCGCTCAACTGGGTCTACACCTGGTATGATGCCGACAAGAATTCAGATATCAGTAAACTGTCCGATCAACTCTTGAAGATTTACTTGAATGGAATAAAGGTGTCGTGATGAGGCGAAACGGTTCATTGCGTTGTGGTGATCGAGTCTTCAGACTCGGTCACAAGTCAATGACAGCATACCCACCCCGGCGCGATCTGAAGATCACACGGGCACAACACAGCGGCTTTCCCGTCATTGTGAGCGACCCCGCGTTTCGCCGGGGGCGGCAATCTTACGAGCAATTGAAGGCCCACTGTTCGACTGCGCTCAGGATGACATTGGATGAGATTGCCGCGGCACGCAAGGCGCGCCTTGCAATGACGGTACCGTGGCTGGTCCTCGTTTTTTATGCGAGATTTGGACCGCCGGGTCACAATCTCGCTCATCGCGAAATCAGGACCCAGCGGAACGGAAGCATGATGGCGCATCACAACGGAATACAGACCGCATAAGGATATCAGGAGGTTTATGTTTTCACAATTCTTTGAATGGTACGACAAGCGTCACGACTACGCGCGCGATTGGTTGAGCAAGAACGACGGTGAGGTGGTTGGTTGTTTTTGCAGTTATGCACCGGAGGAGTTGATTTACGCCAACGGTCATCTGCCGGTTCGGATGCTCGGTTCGCACGAGCCGCAGGATGTCACCGAGCCGCATATTTTCGGCATGTACTGTCCGTTTTGTCGCGATGTTCTGGCCCAGGGTCTCAAGGGTCGTTTCAATTACATGAAGGGGATCATGCTGGCCCAGTCCTGTTTGCATCTCAGGCAGTCGTTCACATCATGGCGCAACCATGTGCCGGTCGATTACGCCTACTATCTGTACATGCCCAACAAAGTGCAGACTGAGCACTCGCGCGAATATCTGAGGGGGGAACTGGGCAAGTTTCGCGCTTCGCTGGAGGAATGGTCGGGTCGCAAGATCACCGATGAGGCACTTAAAGAAGCATCCGAACTGTACAACGAGAGCCGTGTCCTTGCCCACGAAGTTTACAATCTGCGCAAGGGTCCCAATCCAGCCGTGACAGGGTTGGAGGCGATGGTGATGGTGGCTTCGTCGTTCTTTGTCGACAAGAAAGAGCACAACGCCGAATTGAAACGGATTCTGCCGATGTTGAAGGAGCGTACTCTCGACCGTGAAACCGGTGCGCGTCTGATGCTGGTCGGATCTGAGGACGACGATACCGAATTTGTCAAGATGGTCGAGTCGGTCGGCGCGACTATTGTTACCGATGATCACTGCACCGGATCGCGCTATTTCTGGAACTCGATTGAATATACTACGGGCGACATAGTCCACGACATCGCCAATCGCTATGTCGACCGCCCCGCCTGTCCCACCAAGGATTGGGAGGAGCGCACGCGCTTTCCGCACATTTTGCAGATGGCCAGGGATTTCAATGTCGACGGTGTGTTACTGATTCAACAGAAGTTCTGCGATCCGCACGAATGCGATATGCCGCCGCTTAAGGAGTTTCTGAACGAAAACGGTTTTCCCACTCTGTTTTTGGAATTCGATGTAACCGTGCCGCTCGGTCCCATGCGCATCCGGGTCGAAGCATTCCTTGAGATGGTTGGCGAAGAAGAACTGTTTTGATAGAGAGGATGATGACTATATGGCCCAATACAAAACCGCACCGCTTGAGAGTTGGACCAAGGCCAAAGAACTCAGGCTGAAGTACTACCAGGATTACCAGGAGGCACACAAAAACGGCGGGCTGCGCTGGACCGGGGGAGCCTGGGCGTTCGATGCTATCCCGGCCGGGCTGGGTCGCGACGTTTACAATATCACCGGCGAACCTTATGGCGCCTCGATTGCCTTCGACAAAAAGCTCTCGATGGAATGTATGGAAGCAGCCGAAGCCAAAGGCTGGGCGCGTGACCTTTGCAGTTACATGCGCAACTACTGGGGCTCGATGTACTTGAACAAGTATGCCTTCGGCGGCGAGTATCCCAAGCCCGATTTCTGTTTCCAGGATCATATTTGTTGCAGTCACGGCAAGTGGTATCAGCACGTGGCCGAGTACAAAAAGATTCCGTATTTCTGCATCGATGTATCGGTGGGTCCCTACGAAGATGTCGATGAGAACCGTTTGATGTTCGTCGTCAACCAGATGCATGAATCCATCGAATGGCTGGAGAAAACAACCGGCCGCAAGTACCAGGACGAACTGCTGATCGAGGCGGTCAAGAATGAGTTCCGCTCAACCGCGGCCTGGGCTGAAGTCTGCTATCTCAACATGGCCAGGCCGGCGCCGCTGGACGAGAAAACGATGTACTCGCTTTACGTGCACGGTACTTTATCCAAGCACTCCGGGGAGATTGCCGATTTCTACGAAGAACTGCGCGACGAGGTGCAATACCGAATCGACAACCAAATCGCGGCCGTGCCCAACGAACGCTGCCGCCTTATGTCCGACACGCAACCGCCTTGGGGATTTTTGAAAGTCTTTCGCTATCTTGAGAAGTTCGGCGCGGTGTCGATCGGTTCGCTATACACCTTCGGGCTGATCGGAATCTGGGAAGATAAACCGGACGGCACCTGGGGTCCACGCACGACGCCGATGCAGAAAGGTGAGGAGATCACCACTCGCGATCAGGCCCTTCGCCTGCTGGCCGACTGGAATCTGGCCAAGCCGGAGTGGCAGCATTTCTATGATCCCAACCTGAAGACCAAGATGATGCTGCAAATTTGCAAACAGTGGGAGGTAGACGGTGTCATGCTGCATCTGAACCGTGGTTGCGAGGGTCTTTCGTGCGGTATCATGGAAAACCGCCTGGGTATCGCCGAGGCCGGTGTGCCGGTGATGACTTTCGAGGGCAACATGGGTGACGAACGTGAATTCGACGAGAAGCGCGTTATGGCACGGATTGATTCGTTTATGGAAACCCTCGATATCGAGATGTTGCAAGAGGCGTAGTAGTGTGCGTGGTGTACGTCCTCGTGCGTCGTTCCATGTCATGCTGAGCGCAGTCGAAGCAAAGAGGCAGATGAGGACATCCGCCGCCCACACAATGTTGCAGGAGGAGTAGAGGATTGTTGAATCACACCGCGTCAGAAACAGAAGTGCAGGCCTGGGGCGATGCTTGTCATTCCCGCGCAGGCGGGAATCCATCCGTTAAGACCGGCCAGTGGATGCCCGCCTTCGCGGGCATGACAGACCTGGCGAGGTTGGCAACACTTACAATTGAAGACGACAGGAGGTATGATGATTACTGCTGGAATTGACGTAGGCTCGAAGACGATTAAGGTAGTCGTTCTCAAAGATGGAGCCGTTATCGGCAAAGCAGTCACCGCGACCGGTTTTGACCAAGCCCAATCAGCCGCCATGGCTCTTGGGGCAGCCGTCGAGAAGGCTGGGATCGATGCGTCGACCATCGCGCAGATTGTTTCCACCGGGGCCGGTCGCAAGGCAGTGGAGCAGGCCAACAGCCAGGTTACCGAAGTGGGCGCCGACGCGGTTGGTACTGTGCACGCCGTACCCGAGGCGCGCACGGTGATTGATGTCGGCGCCGAGGAAGGACGCGGCATCAAAGTGAGTGGTGAAGGAAAAGTGGTCGATTTTGCGGTGAATGAAAAGTGTGCCGCCGGCGCCGGGTCGTTTGCCGAGTCGATGTCGCGCGCCCTGGAGGTCACTCTTGACGAGTTCGGCAAGTTGTCACTTGAGTCGACCAGGACAATCCCTATGAACGCCCAGTGCACCGTTTTCGCCGAGTCGGAAGTGGTGTCTTTGTTGCATGCCGAGACGCCCAAAGAGGACATCTCACGCGCCGTGCACGATGCTATAGCCAGCCGAGTGGCTTCGATGGTACGAAGAGTGGGCTTGGAGCAGAAAGTCGCGTTGATCGGTGGCGTGGCATATAACCCTGGGTTTGTCGATTCGCTCACACGGACTCTCGAATGCGAGATTGTCATACCCCAAGACAGAGAGTATGTTGGCGCTCTGGGCGCTGCCCTGGTGGCCGTCGAAAGGAGCAAGAACGATTGATGACTGAAAACAAACAGGAATTCTGGCGCTGGTCCGAGTATAACTGGCGCGATGAAAACAAAGACTGGCGCGAGGGTGACATCGTAACGGCCGGGATCGATGTCGGATCGGTTTCCTCGCAGGCGGTTATATGTGTCGATGGTGAACTCTATGCTTTCAACAACGCTCGCACCGGCTCCAACTCACCGGACTCGGCCCGTCGCGCCCTTGACGGCGCCATTAAAAGTACCGGCCTGACTATCGAGGATCTCAAGTTTGTCGTTGGGACCGGGTATGGACGGGTTAATGTACCCTTTGCGCACAAGGCAGTCACTGAGATAGCCTGCCATTCACGCGGGGCCAATTTTATGGCCGGCAATGATGTGCGAACCATTCTCGATATGGGCGGACAGGACTGCAAGGCTATCCACTGCGATGAAAAAGGCAAAGTAACCAACTTCAAGATGAACGACAAGTGCGCCGCCGGTACCGGGCGCGGTATGGAAGTCATGGCCGACCTCCTGGAAGTGCCAATCACCGAGATAGGTGACCTGTCGTTTGAGGTCGAAGAAGAACCGCCGCCGGTGTCATCGACCTGCGTCGTGTTTGCCAAATCCGAAGCGATGGCCTTGTTAAAAGACGGCTGGCCGAAATCAAGAGTGCTGGCCGCATACTGTTCGGCTATGGCTCAGCGGGTGGCATCTCTGTTGGAGTCGGTCGGGATGCAGGAGAAGTTCTTCATTACCGGCGGCATCGCCAAGAACCGAGGAGTTGTTCAAAGGCTGGAGAAGATTCTCGGGGTAAACGCAATTCAGACCAAGTTCGATTCTCAGATCGCCGGCGCCCTGGGAGCGGCACTGTTCGCCAAAACCTTGTACGAGAAGCGTCAGGCCAAAACTGTTGCCAAGTAAGGCCGCTCAGTGTAGTATGGAAGTACCAAAGCGGAGAAAGATAGTATGAAGGCGAACTACGGATACACCGACGGGTCCGGGGATTATTACATCGCCATCGAAACCGAAGGTTGTCTGAAATGCACCGACCATAACTGTGTCGATACCTGTCCGCAGGATGTCTTTGACATCATAGAGGACGACTACGACGACCTGGTGGCGGCGGTCGTGGAGGAACATAGGCGTTCGTTGGCCTATGTCTGCTCAGAGTGCAAACCGGCTTCCGATCCGCCGCCGTTGCCGTGCGTAGAGGTTTGTCCGCAGAACGCTATCAGCCACTCGTGGTAGCATGATCGTCGACGGCAAACAACTAGAGGCACCTGGTAGTCAGAGTCTTCTTTCGACCCTGTTGGATAATGACATTTATGTCCCGCACATTTGTCATCATCCGGCTTTACCGGCGTGCGACGACGACGGTTGCGGTCTCTGTGTGGTACAGGTCAACGGCGATGCATCACCGGTGCGCGCCTGCCGGATTGCCTCGGATACGGTCAGCGAAGTGACGACCGACAGCGTTCAGATCAGGGAAGCGCGACAAAGAAGTCTCGCCAAAATACTCACCACCCACCCCCACGCATGCCTGACATGCTCCGACGCCGAGGGGTGCACCCGAACCAGTTGTACCCAGAATGTTGAAGTGCCGGAACGATGTTGTTCGCTGTTTGGAAACTGCCAACTGCAGGACGTCGCCGCCTATATCGGTATCCCCGATTTCACTCCGCGTTACAAGTCGGACGGGCTGCCAAAAGTACTCGACGAACCGTTCTATAACTTCGATTACAATCTCTGTATTGCCTGCACCCGTTGTATCCGCGCCTGTCGCGATGTCAAGAAGGTCGATGCGCTCAAGCTCACCGAAGAATTCGGACGACCGGTTGCGATACCGAAATCCGGCAGGCTGAAAGAATCCGGCTGTATCTTCTGCGGTCTCTGTATTGAAGTATGCCCCACCGGCGCCATGATGGACAAACCGTTTGAGAGTGATCGCAAGGAGGATGCGGTGGTACCCTGTCGCGCCACTTGTCCGGCCGAGATCGACGTACCCTTGTACGTCCGGCTGGTGGCCCAGAAGCGCTACGGCGAAGCGGTCGCGGTCATTCGTGAGAAAGCGCCTATCCCCGGTATTCTGGGCCGGGTATGTTACAACCCATGCGAGCAGGGCTGCCGTCGCAAGACCTGGGATGAGCCGGTGGCTATTCGTTCTCTCAAGAGATTCGCCGCCGACCATGATGATGGACATTGGAAGAGTCAGCTGGTGCTGAAAGACCAATCAGGCAAGAGGGTCGCGGTTGTTGGGGCCGGACCGGCCGGGTTGACGGCGAGCTACTACCTAAGATTGTCGGGACACCAGGTAGACCTGTACGACCGTATGAAAAAACCCGGCGGGATGTTAAGATATGGTATCCCCAGATTCCGTTTACCGGAAGAAGCACTGCAGATCGAGACCCAGGCAATCCTCGACCTGGGCGTTACCTTTCATCCGCAGTCACCGATTGACTCGCCGGATGAGCTGTCCGGTTTCGACGCTGTATTCTGGGCGACAGGAGCAGCCCGCTCGGTGGCCCTGGCCAAAGGTTCACAGCAGGAGGACATCGCACAAGATGGACTCGAACTCTTGCAACGAATCAACGACGGTGAGAAGATCGATCTTTCGGGACGGGTAGCTGTGATCGGCGGCGGCAATGTGGCCACCGATGTCGCTCGCTCGGCCCGTCGTTTGGGGGCGGACAAAGTGACGATTGTCTATCGTCGCACTCGCGATGAGATGCCGGCCTATGAAAACGAAATCGACGAGGCGCTGGCCGAAGGCATTGAAATGCGTTTTCTGCACGGCCCAGTTGGTGTCAAAAAAGAGAATGGGCACCTGAGTGTGACATTGCAAAAGATGCAACTGGGTGAAGCAGACAGTTCTGGCCGACGTTCGCCGGTGCCGATTGAAGGATCGACCACAGAGATGCAGGTCGATCATGTAGTGGCTGCTATCGGCCAGCGCGTAGAGACTCTGGCGAAGTTTGGTGTCACGACTAAAGGAACCATTGAGGTGTCGCCATTGGACAGCATGACTTCACGCGAAGGCGTATTTGCAGGAGGAGACAACGTGTCGGGACCGTCATCGGTGGTCGCGGCGGTCGAGGCAGGTCGTCTGGTCGCCCAGGCGGTCGACCGCTATCTCGGAGGCGACGGTGAATTGCCTGCCTATGGCATTGCCGCCGACAAAGACCCGGCGGCATCACAACATGCAACCACATCTCTTCAGTCACCACACTGTCTGCTGGTGGAGAAGCGGGACGGATTCGATGAGATCGAACAAGGTTACGACGATACCACCGCCGTTGCGCAGGCGTCACGATGCAGCCGCTGTGATCTCAGGCTGAAGGTCCCGGCCGTTCAATCGCCGCCGGAGGGGCTCGACAAGTTCAACCAGGACGGCGTGGCAACCGTGCCGACTGAGGCGGGTGTGTTGCTGCTTTACGACCATGATAAAAACGTTGTGCTGGTTGCCGGTGCGGAGAACATGCAGGCTCTCGCCGACGAGAAGCTACAAGATGGATTTGATGCTGATTTCCTGAGTTTTGAACCACATCAGATGTATACTCAGCGCGAGTCAGAAATGTTGTCGCAGCATTTGCAGAAACACGGCAGCTTGCCGACCGGTAACGACCTTGATGATGAGTTGTTCTAATAGTGACATGCCTCAACCTTGTCATGCCGGACTTGATCCGGCATCCAGTCTTCTCTTCGGGTGGCCGTCTCAAACCTTGTTTGGGACGGGAATCCTTCAGAAGAAGAATCACCCCCAAAGAACTTTGAGGGTGCCACCCCTGATGGGGTCCGTTTGTATGACAGTATGAGGTAGGTCAGGACCCTTGTGGTCCTGACAATTGAGTCAGGTCCGTAAAGGACCTGACCTACAAGAGACCGGCCTTCGCCAGTATGACAAACGTTTTGCAGGTGCGTCTTGCTCCCCTCTTGAGAGGGGATTCAGGAGTGTGTTACTGGGATCATTAGAAGAAGAAACACACCCCGCCCTTCGGGCAGCCCTCTCAAGAGGGAAAAAGAACGGCAGCCCTACTGTCAGCCTGAGCGAAGTCGATGGGTTAAGTCGCGGAACTTGAATGGAGGACATAGGTCGAGACCCCTGCCCCGAAGGGGTCGCAATGCGAGGTTTCGACACCGGTAGATTATGAGCACTGAATTGATCGAAAAACTCAAGGCCGAAGGCTGGACCCAGCAGTTCACAGCCTCAGGCGTGCGGCTGGAAGAAGCGATTGACAACTACCGGACGCTGGGATTTGAAACCAAGACAGTCCCGGTCCAACAACTCGGATGCGATGGCTGCACGATATGTTTCGAAGACGCCAACGACTCTTCCGTTATGATATTCACCCGACCCACCGGCAAGCCGCTTGACGACGATCTTTACGAATCAGTTGACGAGTAGACCGGATTGTATTATCCATTAAGGCGCTCACGCTAACTGTGGTGACAAAAGGAGATTGTAATGAAGGCCGCCGTTTTTCATGGACCGAAACAGCCTCTGAAAATTGAAGAAGTTCCCACGCCCACTCCCGGACCCGGACAGTTGCTGATAAAGACAGCGGCTTGCGGTGTCTGCCACACCGACATCGGTTACATCGACCACGGCGTTCCGACATTCAAGAAACCACCACTGATCCTCGGCCACGAACCCTCGGGCACCGTAGCCGGTATGGGCGAAGGGGTCGACGGTTTCAAAGAAGGTGACAATATTCTTTTGCCGGCGGTATACACATGCGGTAACTGTCGTGCCTGTCGCACCGGGCGTGAGAATATTTGCGACAGCATGATCATGTTCGGCAACAATGTCGACGGCGCCTACGCTGAGTACTTACTGGCACCGGCCAAAGACACTTTCCATCTGCCAAAAGAGATACCGCTTGTCGAAGGATGCATCATTGCCGATGCTATCTCGACGCCTTACCATGCCATTGTCAACCGGGCGCAGGTCAAGCCGGGTGACTCGGTGGTGGTGATCGGTTGCGGCGGTGTCGGCATCAATTTGGTGCAGATGGCTGCAGCCGTCGGCGGTGCCGTGATCGCGGTAGATATCTCAGAGGAAAAACTTGAGTGGGCCAAAAAACTCGGCGCGAAGGCTGTCATCAATCCCAAAGAAGATGAAAAATGGCCCAAGACGGTCAAGAAGATGACCGGCGGTGGGGCCGACATTGCCATCGAAGCTATCGGCAACGCCAAAGTTATCGAAACCGCCTTTGCCTCGTTGCGCGTTGGCGGACGATTGGTGGTGTTGGGTTACAGCGCTGAGAACATTTCGCTTTTTGCCGGGAAGATCATGTTTCACGAGATGGAGATTGTCGGCTCACTGGGTTGTCGACCGGTCGACTATCCCAAACTGATCGAGATGTGCCGACTGGGGATGATCAAGGTCAAGGAATTGGTCACGGCTCGTTTTTCATTGGATGATATCAATGATGCCTTCGACCATCTCAGAAAGGGGGCGGGCCTCCGCTCGATTATAACCTTTGAGTAGGTTCGCACGTAGGCAAGAGCAGTTGGCTCATGCCACCCATTCACGAGAACAAAACAGGAAATCACCGGCCGCTTTCCAGCGGCCATCACATTGGATAGTTTATCGTTTTACTGCACGAAGGGAGATAACATGGCAATCACGAAACTAGGCATCTGCGGTCTGGGGCTGATGGGAACGGGAATCGCCGAGATCGCCTCCAAAGCGGGTATCGATGTCGTCGCTATGGAAGTGGCAGACAAATTCCTGGAAAAGGGAATGGGACGGATCAACAAATCACTTTCGCGAGCGGTCGACAAAGGCAAACTGGATGAAGCCGGTAAAAAAGCGGTGCTTGACAAAATCAAAGCGACCACCGATGTCAACGACATGGCCGACTGTGATCTGGTGATCGAGGCGATTGTAGAAAACCTCGATGAAAAGATCAAGCTGTACAAGACGCTCGATGGCATCGTCAAGAAGGATGCTATCTTTGCTTCGAATACATCGTCACTATCGATAACCGAGATGGGCGCTGCTACCGATCGACCCGGTCAGTTCTGCGGACTGCACTTTTTCAACCCGGTGCCGGTAATGAAGCTGGTCGAAGTTGTCAAGACTGTGGCCACCAGCGACGCCACTTTTGAATCGGCCAAGGCGTTCGGAGAAAAAGTCGGCAAGGTAGTCGTGTCGTGCAAGGATACCCCGGGTTTTGTGGTCAACCGTCTGTTGGTGCCCTACCTGCTCGATGCCATCCGCGCCCTCCAGGATGGTGTGGCCACCAAAGAGGATATCGATGCCGGTATGAAACTGGGTTGC
This sequence comes from Candidatus Zixiibacteriota bacterium, assembly GCA_029860345.1. NCBI lineage: Bacteria > Pseudomonadati > Candidatus Zixiibacteriota > Candidatus Zixiibacteriota bacterium. The sequence goes on from JAOUBJ010000023.1 coordinate 23,234, forward strand.
GGCCATCCGATGGGACCGCTTGAATTGACCGACTTTGTCGGCCTTGACACCACCTATTTCATTGCCGAAATTTTGTTCGCCGAGTTTAAGCTGCATCACTACGCAGCACCGCCTCTGTTGAAGGCGATGGTAAAAGCTGGTTATCACGGTCGCAAGTCCGGGCGCGGCTTCTACGATTACAGCAAGTAGCAGGAAGGTGTCATGGATTATAAGAATATCAAACTGGACAAAGAAAACGGTGTCGGCATCGTCACGATCAGTCGACCAGAAGTGCTCAATTCACTCAACGATGAAACGATCGCCGACCTGCACGCCTGTTTCGATTACATCGCCACCGACAATGACATCCGCTGCGTCATTCTCACCGGCGAGGGGAAGGCATTCGTGGCCGGTGCCGATATCGGTGAGTTGGCCACCTGCGATGTGATCAGTGGACGGGCTAAGTGTGATCGCGGTCAGTCGCTGCTTTTCAAGATGGAAAAGCTACCCAAGGCGATCATTGCGGTCGTCAACGGTTTTGCTCTCGGCGGCGGCTGTGAGATTGCTATGGCTTGTGACATTCGTCTGGCTTCGGCCAAAGCCAAACTGGGTCAACCGGAAGTATCGCTGGGAATCATTCCGGGCTATGGCGGCACCCAGCGGCTGACCCGGCTGGTCGGGTTCGGCAAGGCCAAGCAGTGGATTTTCACCGGTGATATCTATCCAGCCGACGAGGCTTACCGGATAGGGCTGGTCGATGAAGTCCATCCTCCGGACGAGCTGATGGACAAGGCCATGGAGATGGCGCAGAAGATTGCCTCGCGCGGGCCGCTGGCTGTCGCGGCGGCCAAGGAAGCGATCAATCGCGGCTGCAATGTCACACTCGACGCCGGGTGTGAACACGAGGCTGCTCTGTTCGCCGGAATCTGCGTTACCAAAGACAAAAAGGAAGGCACTAACGCCTTTCTGGAGAAACGCAAAGCGGAGTTTGTCGGCCAGTAACATCCCGATAATTTACCTGTCCGTTTTAGTTTGACCTGCAAGCGGGAGTCGCTTAGACTCCCGCTTAAGTTTATGCAATAGCGAAGCAGACAGGATGTGATATGGACTTTGCACTGAATGAAGATCACCTGGCCGTCCAGGAAGTGGCGCGCACCTTTACCGAGAAGAAACTGAAACCAAAGGCCGAAGAGTTCGATGCCGAGCAGCGAATAGATCGTGATCTGCTCAAGGAGATGGGCGAACTCGGCCTGATGGGCATCACACTGCCGGAACAGTACGGTGGCGGTGAGATGGATGCCGTCTCTTACATGGTGACCAGCGAAGAATTGTCGCGCGGTTGTCCGTCGCATTGCGGGGTGGTCATGCTGCACAATTCGCTCTATGGTTTTCCGTTGGTGAAGCACGGCACCGAAGAACAGAAGCAGAAGTATCTCCCGCCCGTCTGCACGGGTGAGTACATAGGAGCCTTCGCCCTATCTGAGCCGGGCGCCGGTTCCGATGCCGCCTCGCTTACCACTACCTACCAGGAGACCGACGACGGCTACGTTATCAACGGCACCAAGATATTCATCACGATGGGTTCGATGTGCGACAACTGTCTGGTCTTTGCGATCAAGGAAAAGGGCGGCGGACCCAAGGCGATCAGCGCTTTCCTGGTTGATCGCAATACTGAGGGGTTCGAGATCGGCACCAATGAAAAAAAGATGGGTTTCAAAGCCTCGCCGACTTCCGAGTTGATCTTCGCAGACTGCAAAGTGCCCAAAGACGCCCTGCTTGGAAGAGAAGGGGAGGGGTTCAAGATTGCTATGTCGACGCTCGATGGTGGACGGATCAGTGTCGGCGCCATGGCCGTCGGGATCGCTCAGGAGGCACTGGAGTTGGCCGTCAAGTACTCGCAGGAGCGTGAACAGTTCGGCAAACCGTTGGCGGCTTTTCAGGCGATTCAATTTCACTTGGCCGATATGTCGGTACAGGTTGAGGCGGCGCGCAATCTTGTCTACAAGGCGGCTTGGTTGAAAGACCAGGGTGAGCCGTACACCATGGCCGGGGCACAGGCCAAACTATTCGCCTCTGAGATGTCGACCAAAGTGACGCACTCAGCCGTGCAGGTGATGGGTGGTTATGGTTATTGCAGCGAGTACCACGTCGAACGATTGTACCGCGATGCCCGTGTCACTGAATTGTTCGAAGGTACTTCCGAGATGCAACGAATCGTCATCGCCCGCCAGTTGATGCCCCGGAGGTGATGGGGGGGCGGACTATCCTTCGGCAGCCGGCACCGAGAGGGGAATCCTGAGACTTGCCGAGAAGCCCTGATTGTATATCATTTGCATGGGAACTTCAGTTAAGGTCTATTCCTTCGTCTTTCGCGATTTGCAAAACTTCCTTTTTCTTGAGGCTATCAAAATGCATCTCGTCCTCGGGATAGTTATCGTGATCTGCCTTCAAAACCACCTTGAGTTCTTCGGCAGTCATGAAAACAAAACACTCTTTCATTTTTGCGAGAGTCTCAACGGGCTTAACATTCTTCTTGTCTGTTAGGATTGCGATCTTCTTCTTCTGAAAACGCACTAGGGTCTCCGGATCATAATACGATTTGTGCGCCCAACGTTCTGGCTCGTTTGGGCGATGCCACCTTTCCCAGTATACTGCCATCGGGGCCAGTCTGAAGTGCTCCGGCTGGCGCGTAAGTGAGCAAAAGACATCCACATCTGGGTTATTGATCAATTCCGGTAGAACCGTGCGTTTGATTCTGTCACGATCTCCGTTTTTCCTAATCATCACAACTGGCCCGCAAACGATCTGTGTGCGGTAGGGAAGGACCCCGTCGTGTGTCCAACCGGTGGCAAGCCTTAGTTCATCTTCAAGCGTTGCCAGGAATCTCTCGTCGTAAATGGTACTGTTGAGTTCACCAGCAACAATGCACTGTTCCGGGCCGAATTTCCTTAGACAGGCTACGACAGGCACTAAATGCTTCTGATTCACCCGTCCAAGCTTCACTTCACCGCCCTCATCGTCCTTCACCGGTGGGATTCCATGAGGTATGGGAGGGATTGTCACCAGCCCACTCTCTTGAAATGTCGAATCCCTCCCAGGAAGACCTATCACATTCTCGTCGGCAGGCACTAATTCCAGAGAGTATCTTTCTCGGTACTTCTTGTAGGGGCCCTTTATCCAGCTATCTATTGTCTCGGAAGATACAATTTTCATAACTCTACCGTTGCGTCGCTGTCTTACAACTCCCTTAAGATCGTATCTGCTGGTCTTACTCAGAACAACCTCCCTATGACTCGTTAATAAATGTTCTAGTGATACCAAACATGTAGTCAGTGGCCTGAAGTCCGCGAGAGAGACCTGCCATCTGCCGATACGCAATGGGTAAAAGAAGCTGACGACCCGGCACCTCCAGGGTCTTCATCAACATGTCATGCCCAAAAAGTGACCAGGCATTGCCGAGTAGCGTCTGAATCTGTAATTCTGCCTTTCGGAACCGTGGAGCACCTCGACTTGGCACCCTCACGTACAAATGACAACCATAGTAGCCATCCCTTTTCGGCTTCACCCTGAAGTCCTTATACTCCTTGAAAACTTTGTACTCATTTGTCTCGAGATATTCCCTCACAAAATCGAGACACCTGTCAAAGTCTTCGATACATGCTAAAACAAGACGACCTCCCAAGAGATCCTTCACGGAGGAGTATGCTGATTTCAGTCGATCTGCGCTGGTCAGCAGACTTAGGTATTCATCGCCGTTGGATTCGGGCCAGGATTCATCAAATCCACAATCGGCCCATACTTTATTGAAGAGCTTAATCCTGAGACTTGTATCCTGCTTAACACGCACATTGGAACTGTAGAAGACCTTCGCACCATGAGGAAGATTCTTACCAATATCTGACGAAACTGACTTAGCGCGCAAGTCCATAAGGCCCTGCTCAAGAACTTGCTCAGCAGCTTGACAGACCATTCTATCCGTTTGCCATGACGACATAATTTTTGCGCAACTGTCGGAGAATTGGAAGGCGCTGTAAAGATCGAAGCGGATGTTTGCTCTTTTCTTGTCATTCATAACTACTTCTTCCATACGATCCGCTCCACAATAGACTGCCATTTAAGCCCCCGAAAGGGGACCGCCGAGTGTCTTTACCTTGTAACAACAAAGTCGGAATGTAAAGTCCATTCTCTTAGTTGTCAATAAAGAAACTGACGGTGGCAATTGCTAGTATTTCGGCTACAAGCCGGTATGTACACCCGAAGTATACGAAAAGTGTTGGCCTTTGTCAAAGCCTACAACTCAATTCATTCCCCACCAATTCACGCACCACAGGACTTGCGCCGGGGGCGCCGTTTGCCTTAATTATGCTGTCCGTGTGTGAATGCTTCGGCAAAGAGTAGGTCAGGTCCTTTACGGACCTGACACAGATGTCAGGACCACAAGGGTCCTGACCTACAACTGTCTGACCTACAACTGTCGAAGCGATGGAACGTCTCGGCACTGAGTAGATAGTATGAAAGAAATTACCTTTTTTGGTCGCGGCGGCCAAGGCGCCGTGGTAGCATCGGAAATCCTGACCGATGCATACTTCCGTCAGGGATACCATGTGCAGTCGTTCCCCTCATTCGGCGTGGAACGTCGCGGTGCACCGGTGACGGCCTTTCTGCGTACCGACAAGCAGTTTATTCACCTGCGTAGCCAGATATACCAAGCCGACGCCGGGCTGGTTTTCGCGTCCAACATTGTCGGGTCGCCGACTTTCAGACCATCGGTGAAACCGCAGGCACTGCTCGTTATAAACGCACCGACCCTTCCAGAGAACCTGAACGGTTTCGACGTGTCGATCATCGATGCGAGTTCCATCGCCCTCAAGTGCGGCCTGGGTTCCGCCGCTCAACCGTTGGTCAACACCGCTATGTTGGGCGCCTTTGCAAAAGCTGCCGGTAATCTGAAGTTGAAGCACCTGCTGGCCTCGGTCGAAAGTAAGGTGCCGCAGAAGACTGAGGCGAATCTCCAGGCGGTCAAACTCGCCTACGGATCGGTAGTACATTGTGAGTAAATTCGTTGCCTTCAAGACGATGTCGGAGATGCCGGAACTGCCGGTCAGTCAGGCTCGCATGTCGTGGAACAAGACCGGTTCCTGGCGCTCCAGCACACCGGGACACCAGGGCAAGCTACCGCCCTGCAATTTCAACTGTCCAGCCGGTGAAGACATTCGCGGCTATCTTGACCTGATGAAAAAGGGAAAGGTATCCGACGCTTTCAAACTGCTTACCAAAGCGAACCCGCTGCCTGCTGTCTGTGGGAATGTCTGCTATCATCCCTGCCAGACCAACTGCAACCGCCACAATTTCGATACCGAGCTGCAAATCCGGTCAGTAGAACGTTTGATTGGCGACTGGGGTATCGAGACCGGCTTTCGACCGACGCTGCCTGCCACCGGCTCGAAGAGAGTTGCTGTCATCGGCGCCGGCCCGGCCGGTTTGGCGGCCGCCCACTACCTCAGACAGAGCGGCGTGAACGTGGTTCTCTACGACGAGAACAAAAAACCGGGTGGTATCCTACAGTATGGTATCCCATCATACCGTCTGGACAAAGATGTACTGAAAGCGGAACTCGATCGCGTTCTTGACGGCGTCGAGTTCAAAGGTAACTTGCGGCTGGGGTCCGACTTTGACCTGGCTTCGCTGGCCGAATTCGATGCCATCTTTCTGGCCACCGGCGCACATACATCCAAACGGATGTATGCCGAGGGGGAAGACCTGCCCGGGGTCGAGTCCGGACTTGGCTTTCTCAAACGTGTTAATTCGGGCGAATCTGTTCAGTTTGAAGGCAAACAGGTGTTGGTTGTCGGGGGCGGCAACACCGCCTGCGATGTGGCCCGGACCGCCTACCGCCTGGGGGGCAGCGTGACTGTGGCCTATCGACGGACCGAGCATGAAATGCCGGCCTTTGCCGAAGAGGTCGAACAAATGAAAACAGAACCTATCGACCTTGAGTTTCTGGTGGCGCCTTTCAGGCTGACGCCAACCACTGATGGTCGGTTATGCGTGGCTTGTCACCGGATGGAGTTGGGGGAGCCGGACGACGATGGTCGCCGCAGGCCGGTTGTCATCGATGGCGCCGACTTTGATATTACCGTTGATGTTGTTTTCACCGCTATCGGTGAGGACCCAGATCTCAGTGCGGCCGCCGGATTGGATTATGACTCAAGCGGCTCACTTGATTTGTCGCAGGTTGATCCGCAACTGCGTGACAAACTGTTTATCGGGGGTGACATCCTGCCTCAGCCGCGAACAGTGCCGCACGCCGTGGCCTCGGGCCGTTTGGCCTCAGAGCAGATAAACGCCTTCCTGCAAGGTGTACAGGTGGCAAAGCCGTCAGCAGTTGCCGAGGTGGCCACCGAGGAGGATGTCAATTTCGCGTACTTCACCCGGCTCAACGCCGCGCAACGAGCCAGTTTGTCCTCAGGACAAGGTATCTCATCGGATAAGGCAGCGGCCACCGACGAAGCCAACCGCTGCTTATCGTGCGGCGTATGCTTTGAGTGTGACAACTGCTACAATTTCTGCCCCGATCTGGCTGTCGTGCGTACGCCCGACGGATACCAGGCCAATCTTGACTACTGCAAAGGTTGCGGCATCTGTGCCAAAGAGTGTCCCTCCGGCACGCTCGGTATGCAGGGAGGTCGGGTGGCATGAAACAAGTCATGTCCGGCAACGAAGCGGTCTCAAAGGCGGTCAAGCTCTCTCGCGTACAGGTCATCTCGGCCTATCCAATTACACCCCAGACTACGATCTCTGAGAAACTGTCGGAGATATGCGGCTCCGGTGAGTTGGATGCTCGATTTGTCAAAGTTGAATCGGAACACTCGGCTATGGCCACGCTGATCGGCGCGGCCTCGACCGGTGTGCGATCATTCACGGCAACCTCGGCTCAGGGTCTGGCTCTTATGCACGAGCTTTTGTTCTGGGCATCGGGTGCGCGGTTGCCGATCGTGATGGTCGATGTCAACCGGGCTATGGCAGCGCCGTGGACTATCTGGTGCGACCAGACCGATTCGGTGGCCCAGCGCGATACCGGCTGGATGCAGTTTTACTGTTGGTCCAACCAGGAGATTCTGGACACTGTTATATGTTCGTTCAAGATTGCCGAACAGCTTCTGGTGCCAACGATGATTTGCTTCGATGGTTTTTTCATCTCGCACACGCACGAAGCCGTCGACTTGCCCAGTCAGAAACTTGTAGATAGCTTTCTGCCGCCGCGTCGCGCCGAATACAGGCTCGACACCGACGAACCGCGCACCTTCTCAGGTGGCACCATGCCCAACATGTTTATGGAGTTTCGTCACAAACTGCACTCGGCTTTCGAACGGGCACAAACTGTCATTGATGAAACCTACGCCCAGTTTGAAGGTTCCTTCGGTCGATCCTATCAGGCGGTGGAACCGTATTTCACCGAGGAAGCCGAGAGCACTCTTATCGTTACCGGCTCGGCCGCCTCGACGGCCTTTCACACCGTTCGGAAGCTGCGCGAACGGGGCCGCAAGGTCGGCCTTCTCAGGCTGCGGCAACTCAGACCATTCCCGGCTGAGGCGTTGTGCGCACAGATGAAAAACGACTCGGCTATCGCCGTGTTGGATCGCAATCTGTCCCCGGGGACCGGTGGCGTCTTTGCTCAGGAAGTGCGAGCTGCCCTTAGTCGCAACGATGTCGGTAAACAGGTGCATGAATTCGTGGCCGGCCTGGGCGGGCGGGACATTACCGTTAGCGATATTGAACGCATATTTGACGATCTTGAAAACAACAGCGCGAACTCGACGGATATTAATTGGGTGGGGCTGAACCAATGAACGACAGGCCCGACTACGAGTTCTGCGCCGGTCACGATTTCTACGGACACACCGCCTGTCCCGGTTGTGGTGAAAAGATACTTTTTCGCCATGTTCTGGACGTCCTCGGTCCGGACACCATGGTGGTGGCCCCGGCCGGTTGTGGCGCGGTGACCGACGGCGTCTTTCCGCATTCGCTGTCGCCGGTGCCCTACCTGCACGTGCCCTTCGGTGCTACTCCCTCGGCGGCCGCCGGAGTTCGGGCCGGATTGGAAATGTCGGGGCGCAGTCATGTCACCGTGCTGGCCTGGGCTGGAGACGGTGCAACGTTTGACATCGGCATGGGCGCCCTGTCGGCAATTGCCGAACGAAACGAGAATGTTCTCTATGTTTGCTACGATAACGAAGCTTACATGAACACTGGTATGCAACGAAGCTCGGCCACGCCGCAGGGAAGCTGGACCACGACCACCCCGGCCGCAAGGCTGAAAGACGAACCGAAGAAAGATATCGACGCCATCATGGCCGCCCATCGCATCCCATACCTGGCCACCGGATCACCTGCCTACCTGGATGATCTCAAAGCGAAGGTACAACGTGCGAAGGATATCCAGGGCCTGCGTTTTCTCCACTTATACTCCCCATGTCCCCCCGGCTGGAAGTCCGACCCGGCCGACAGTATTGCGATAGCGCGCATGGCTGTGGAGTCTAATGTTTTCCCGCTCTATGAACTCTACGACGGTGAACGATTCCGTCTCACCCACGAATCCGAGTCGGTTCCGCTGGAGGAATACCTAAAGCTCCAGGGACGATTTCGATTCATGTCGGATGAGGATGCAAAGGCGATGCAGGATTCTGTCGAACGCTCCTTTGCGGGCATGGTGGCGCGACACGATAAGTCAAAAGTGAAGCAAGTGTAAGGAAGTACTCATGGCTGACAAACCGTCCAAAGAAGAACTGATCTACGACTGGAATCGATACGACAAGTTCAGATTCCGATATAAGGAAGGCCTCGAATTCGACGACGAGACACTTCGTGATGGGCTCCAGTCGCCCTCGATCACCGATCCCAGTATCGAAGAGAAGCTTGAGCTTCTGGAGCTGATGGAAGGACTGGGCATTCAATGCGCCGACATCGGGCTGCCCGGCTCCGGACCGCGGGCACAGGCGGATATTGCCGCCATGGTAAACCACATCGTCAAGAACAAGATGAAGCTGCGACCCAACTGCGCGGTGCGAACGGTCAAGGCTGATATCACGCCGCTGATCGAGGTTTCGCAGAAAACCGGTTACCCTATTGAAGCCTGCTCGTTCATTGGGTCCTCGCCCATTCGCCAATACGCCGAGGGCTGGACGATTGAGAAAATGGTGCAACTCACCGAGGATGCGGTCAGCTATGCCGTCGAGAACAAGCTGCCGGTTATGTATGTCACCGAAGACACCACACGCGCCGACCCGGAGACATTGAGGCGGCTCTTCACAGCGGCCATCAACGCAGGGGCCGAACGAATCTGCGTCTGTGACACGGTGGGACATGTGACGCCCATTGGAGTTCACTACTTGATGAAATTCGTCAAGAAACTGGTCAAGGCCATCAAGCCGGAAATCAAGATAGACTGGCACGGTCATTCCGACCGCGGGCTGGCCCTCCCCAACACTATGGCCGCGATCGGACAGGGGGCCGATCGGGTACACGCCACCGCTCTCGGTATCGGCGAGAGGGTCGGTAACACGGCCATGGATCTCTTGTTGATCAACCTAAAGCTCGAAGGAATTATCGACAGTGACCTCACCGGGTTGGCCCAGTATTGCAGGCTCGCCTCGAAGGCGTGCGATGCACCTATTGCATGGAACTATCCGGCCATGGGTCGTGACGCTTTTCGAACCTCCACCGGCGTGCATGCAGCAGCCATAATCAAAGCCCAGAACAAGGGGCATGACTACCTGGCCGACCGCGTTTACTCGGGCGTTCCGGCTGAGATGGTGGGGCTTAAACAAGTGATCGAGATCGGTTTTATGTCAGGAGTCTCCAATATCGTGTGGTGGCTCAAGATGAGAGGGATCGAACCGGACAAGAAACTTGTCGATGAGATCTTCAAAGCGGCCAAGCAACACAACCGCGTCCTCACAGAAGACGAACTTGAGGAACTGGTGAAGTTCCGTTCGTATGAAAAGGACGATGTACCGCTTGATACTCTTTCCAAATGGGATGAACAGATTGCATCCAAGACAGATGAGCCGGAGTAAGGCGCCGATGGCGATCATGTCTCCAAGTATTAATGTTATGACACCTAATTGACACAATGGATACCCAATGGGATATACGATAGCAGAAAAAATCCTGGCCGAACATGCCGGGTGCGAAGTGACCCCGGGCCAAATCGTCAACGTCCCGGTCGACATGGCCATGGCCAATGAATTGTCGGCCGCATTGGCCATCAAAGAACTGAACAACTGGGGCATCGACAAGTTGGCCGACTCGGACAAAGTCTGCCTGATTCCGGATCATTTTTCGCCGGCCAAAGATATCAACGCGGCCGGAATCGCACGGGTGGTGCGCGACTTTGCACGCAAGCACGATGTGAGGTGGTATCTCGAAGTGGGACGAGCCGGGATCGAACATGCTGTGCTGCCGATGGAAGGGATCATCATGCCGGGACAGATAATGGTCGGCGGCGACTCGCACACCTGCACGGCCGGCGCCGTTAACAGCTTTTCCACCGGTGTCGGTTCGACCGACATCGCTGCCGCCTGGGCAACCGGCGAGGTCTGGCTGAAAGTGCCTCAGTCGGCGCGCTTGACCTACACCGGCAAACTGCGTCCACACGTCTACGGCAAAGACATGATCCTGCACACCCTGAAGGACCTCGGCACCGCCGGCGCTACCTACATGGCCATCGAGTTTCAGGGCGAAGTGTTCGAACAATTGCCGATATGGGATAGGTTCACCATGGCCAACATGGCTATCGAAGCGGGCGCCAAGACCGGGTTGTTTCAGTTCGACGACAAGACCAAAGAACTGGTCGAGTCCACTCCACGATACAAGTCAGAACGTCCCGAATATACAATAGCGTCCCCCGACGCCGACGCTGTCTATGCGTTGGAACGCACCTACGACGTGACCGATCTCGAACCGCAGGTGGCCTGTCCTTTCTCACCGGACAATGTCAAGAACGTCTCCGATGTAAAGGACGTGAAGATCGACCAGGTGGTGATAGGTTCCTGCACCAACGGTTGGCTGGAGGACTTGCAGCATGCCGCCGAGATGTTCAAGGGTCGCAGTGTACATCCCGACGTGCGGGTGATCATCCTGCCCGGCTCGCAGAAGATTGCGCGACAGGCGTTCGACATGGGCCTGCCGCAGATATTTATCGACGCCGGATGCGTCTTTTCGACTTCAACCTGCGGGCCGTGTATCGGCGGCCACATGGGAGTGTTGGGCGAAAAGGAAGTTTGCGTCTCGACAACCAATCGGAATTTTGCCGGACGTATGGGACATCTGAGTTCCGAAGTTTACCTGACCAACCCGAGCATCGCGGCCGCTTCAGCGGTTCTGGGTCGTGTCGGGTCACCGGAGGAGTTGTAGTATGGATATCAAGGGAAAAGTATACCGGGTCGGCGACAATATCAACACCGACGTTATCATGCCGGGTCGCTGGTGCCATCTGACCGAAGAGGTCGATCTGGCCAAGCACTGCATGGAAGACTACGACACCGAGTTTGTAAATACGATCAACGTTGGCGATGTAATAGTGGCCGACGACAATTTCGGCTGCGGCTCATCGCGCGAGGTCGCGCCGTTGTCTTTCAAAGCAGTCGGGCTTGGCGGCGTCGTTGCCAAATCGTTCGCGCGCATTTTCTATCGCAACGCGATCAACATCGGCCTGCCGATTTTCGAGTCGCCGGAGTGTGTCGAAGTCACCGAGGCCGGTGATGAACTAGAAATCGACATGTTCGGCGGCAAGATCGTGAACAAGACCAAAGGCAAAGAGTTCACCTTTGCACCTTTCCCACCGTTCATGAAGACGATCATCGAAAAAGGCGGCCTCAAAGGCTGGGTGCTGGAGAGGCTGCGGGGGTAGTTCGCTTCCTACGTTTTGGGATGTTACCCTTATATGAGGATACAATAACATGAATACCAATATCGAATCGGTTACCACCGAAGAATTCAAACGGAGTCTTCCCAGACTGTGTCTCAGTCCGCGCGTTCTACCCAGGAAAAGACGTGACCTGCAGATTCTGTTCAAGAGCGTCGCCATAACACTGGATACGAAGAAGCAATACACGGCTGCCGAATTCGACCAGCACCTACAGTCCTGGTTGGAGAGTGTGGGCTCCGGTCTTCGAGTGGATCATGTCACCCTGCGGCGGCATCTTGTGGATGAGGATTATGTACGCAGGGATCGGGCCGGGGGAACCTACGTACCGGTCCGCCGGGCGCGGTCTGAAATCTTCGAGCCCGACGTTGAGGAGATTGATCCCTTGAGCCTGGTTAACGAAGCAATCCTTCAGCGAGAAGATCGAAAGCGTCGTCACCGGAGCAAGTAGGTCGGCAGGTCTGTTCAGGTTATGGTACTTAGGGTCGTGTCGCATTGTGTTGGGTACCGTTTCACAAGAAGACCAATGCCCTCCCGTTTTGTCATGTCGGACTTGATCCAGCACAGGTAAACCTGTTATTCGCGCTGAGCGCGTTATTCTACATCCGTAATCCTTATGTGAGCAGGGCTCCTAACTGGAGGTCCCAAGACTGGATTCCGGCCTTCGCCGGAATGACGGTGGAGGGCCACGCACGGCGATGGTAATCCAACTTTCCTCCTCCGCCTACTTGACCCAGAGGCGCATTCAATTATATTCCGACCTATTGATCCTGTAGCGGTAACACCCTTCGACTGCGCTCAGGGTGACAGGGTCAAGCCCTGTAATTGGCGCTTTGCGCCCTGCGTATTGGCATTCGACAACGGTACCCCACCCAGAGCAAGGCGTTGGGTGGGTTGTGATCAGATAACAACGAGAGGAAAAAGAACTTGCACAAGATAGCAGTTTTAGGCGGAGACGGAATCGGACCGGAAGTGACGACAGAAGCACTCAAAGTGCTCCAAGTTGCATCAGAACTTACAGGCTTCAAATACGAAACGACCGAGTATCCATTCGGATCGGAACATTACCTCAAGACAGGCGAACTGGTACCGGATTCGGTCTACGACGAATACCGTCAGCACGACGCTATCTACCTTGGCGCCATCGGTGACCCGCGCTGCGAAGTCGGCCTGGTCGAACGCGCAGTGATTGCAGGCATCAGGTTCAAGCTGGATCTGTATATCAATCTGCGACCGATCAAACTGTATTCCGAAGCACTCTGCCCGATCAAAAACAAAAAGTGCGAAGATGTCGACATGGTAGTCGTGCGCGAAAACACCGAAGATGTCTACACCGGTCTCGGCGGTATAATGAAGGCAGGCACACCGGATGAAGTGGCTATCGCCAACATGGTGTTCACGCGCAAAGGTTGCGAGCGGGCCGTGCGCTACGCTTTCGAACTGGCCAAAGCGCGCAACAAGGACAACAAAGTCACGCTGGTTGACAAGGCCAACGCAATCCGTGCCCAGGATATCTGGACCCGCACCATGGAAGAGGTCGGCTCCGAGTATCCCGATATCGAGAAGGACCATGCATACATTGACGCCGCCTGTATGTGGCTGGTGAAAAACCCTGAGTGGTTCGATGTTGTCGTAACCACTAACATTTTCGGTGACATTTTCACCGACCTCGGCGCTATGGTGCAGGGCGGTATGGGTATCGCCGCTTCCGGCAACATTCATCCGGGGCAGGTATCAATGTTCGAGCCAATCCACGGTTCGGCGCCCAAGTACAAAGACAAGAACGTCGCCTGTCCGATAGCCGCGATTATGGCCGGACAGATGATGCTTGATTTCCTTGGCGAGAAAGAGGGCGCCGCCGTTATAGAGAATGCGGTAACGTCGCTGCTAAAGTCAGGCAAGCTACCGTCGCTGGATGCCCGCAGCGGTTTCTCGACTTCGCAAGTCGGCGACATGGTTGTGGACGAACTGAAAAAAAGTAATACCCGCACGACCAGCGTCTGAAGACAACGCCGGTTATGCATATAGACAAAGACAGAGCAGAACGCATAGCGTAAGGAGAAAGACTATGGCGTTTACCAAAGCGTATGTTCCCTATGGAGGATACTGGAGCAGCCCCTACGCCAAATGGCAGGGGAGTTTTGCCGACATGCATTCGATGAAACTGGCCGCCACAACGGCTGCCAAGTTTTTTGAGGCGCGCAAGATCGCGCCGGACCGGTTTGACAATTGCTATCTCGGTTTGACCATTCCGCAGCAGCACAGTTTCTACGGCGGTCCCTGGTTGGCCGGATTGTTCGGCGATGGCGGCATTACCGGGCCCTGGATCAACCAGGCATGTATCACCGGCGCTGTCTGCGTCAAGATGGCTTCGCAGGACATTGACGGCGGGGTGGCTCAGTCCAGTCTTGTGGTTGCCGCCGACCGTTGCTCCAACGGTCCGCATCTGTACTATCCCAGCCAGTCCGCCCCGGGTGGAACAGGGAAGGCCGAAAACTGGGTGTGGGACAATTTCAGCTTCGATCCCTGGGCAAAGGGATCGATGATTCAAACGGCTGAGAACGTCGCCAAAGAGTGCGACATCTCAAAAGATGAACAGGACGAATTGACTCAGCGTCGGTTCGAACAGTACCAGATGGCCTTTGCCGACGACCGGGCTTTTCAGAAGAAGTACATGATTCCGGTCGAGGTCGGAAGGGGTAAGCGTGCGAAATCCATAGATGCCGACGAAGGTGTCTTCCCAACGACGCTCGACGGACTAAAGGGGCTCAAGCCGATGATGCCCGAAGGGACGGTTTCGTTCGGCTCACAGACTCACCCGGCCGATGGTAACTCCGGAATGATCGTTACGACCAAAGAGATCGCGGCTGAGTTGGCCACAGATTCCAAAATTGAAATCCAGTTTGTCGGATTCGGTACTGCCCGCACCAAGAAGGGTTACATGGCTATGGCGGTCGCTCCGGCGGCCAAAGCAGCGCTTGAGGACGCCGGTATCAGTGTTGGTGATTTGAAGGCTGTGCATACTCACAACCCGTTTGCGGTGAATGACATTCATCTGTCACGCGAACTGGGCTATGACAAAAACGAAATGAATAACTACGGCAGCCCGTTGATCTGGGGACACCCCCAGGGACCGACGGCTCTCCGGGTCATAATGGAACTAATCGAAGAATTGGCCACCAAGGGTGGCGGCTACGGTCTTTTTGCCGGATGCGCCGCCGGCGATACCGCGGCAGGATGTGTCGTGAAAGTATCCGGTTAGTATAGGCTATCTCAGTCCACGATTCACGGGCGGGTCTTTTTGGACTCGCCCGTTTCTATTCTTGGGCGTGGTGTACGTCCTCGTGCGCCACGCAACTGCAGGGGCAGACGGGGACGTCTGCCGCCCACAAGCTTACCTGTCTCGGATCGGACTCGCCCGTTTCTTTTGCGTATCTTGTCCTTTGCAACGTAAACAAGTCAATTGTGGTTAATGAAACCGAAGTAGTGTCGTTGACGGGCATTGATGCACTCTTGGCTCCGAATTCTCTTGCGCCCTCCGGCTATCGACACTTTATTCCGGTCGCTCTGACAACGAATGAACATAGGATATAGCGATGAATACAGAACTAGACGGCATTTTCAGGCCACGATCAATTGCAGTGATAGGTGCATCAAGCAAGAGGGGAACCATCGGCCACTCTATCCTGCACAATCTGATCGAGTACTCATTCAACGGCAAGGTATTTCCGGTCAACCCCAAGGCAAATGTTATTCACTCTATCAAATGCTATTCCACGATTCTCGATGTACCCGATGCTGTCGATCTGGCCATAATAATCGTCCCGGCCGACCACGTGGGACCTATCCTCGAACAGTGTGGTGACAAAGGTGTAAAGGGAGTGGTGGTGATCTCGTCGGGTTTCAAGGAAGTCGGTGAAGATGGAGTTGCCAAGGAGGAGGCACTGCTCAAGATCATTCGCAAGTATCGTATGCGGATGATCGGACCGAATTGTTTTGGCGTACTTAACACCGACCTCGAATACTCGATGAATGCCACGTTTTCCAAGGCCCAGCCGTTGCGTGGACGCATTGGATTCATGTCGCAATCGGGTGCGCTCGGCGAGGCTATTCTCGGTCTGGCCAATGATCTTAACCTCGGTTTTTCAATGTTCGCATCGGTAGGAAACAAGGCGGACATTTCCGGCAATGACATTTTGGCTTATTGGGCCGACGATCCAAATACCGATGTCATTCTCATGTATCTGGAAAGTTTTGGTGATCCCCGGGAGTTCACGCGCATCGCCCGGGAACTGTCGCGCAAGAAACCAATCGTTGCGGTCAAAGCGGGACGCACTGCCGCAGGCGCGCGGGCCGTCAGTTCGCACACCGGCGTGCTGGCCGGGTTGGATGTCGGCACCGATGCTCTGCTGGAGCAGTGCGGCGTCACCCGTGTGACTTCGATAGATGAATTGTTCGATGTCGCAGGAGCCTTATCAAACCAGCCAATACCGCGGGGAGACCGAATTGCCGTGATTACCAACGCCGGCGGCCCCGGCATTCTCGCCACCGATGCTGTTGTAAACCTCGGTATGAAGATGGCTACGTTCGACAAGAAGACTACCAAAATACTCAGGGAGAAACTGCCGTTGGTAGCGTCGGTCAACAATCCGGTTGATGTGATCGCCGCCGGTGGTCCGGACAGTTATCGTATCGCCATGGACGCAGTTTTGTCCGACCCTAATGTGGATGCTGTCATCGTGATCTTCGTGCCGCCGGTGGTTGTCGATCACAAAGCTGTAATTGATGAAATCGTCGCGGCTATCGACAATGACAAAAATCAAAAAACAGTGTTAGGCTGTTTCATGGCGATACCGTCCGGAATCGCCGGCTCTGAGGCAATGATCAAGCACAAGATACCTATCTACACATTCCCGGAATCAGCCGCCAAGGCCATGTCGGCTTTGGTGCGCCGTCGCCGATGGATCGACCGACCGATGAGCGAACCACAGGCATTCAAAGCGCACACGAAAGTCGTGCAGCAGATTATCGACAACGCTCGCGCCGACAATCGCCAAACTATCATCGGTGGTGAGGCCCTTGGCATCCTCGATGCTTACGGTGTGAACGTCGCCAGATCGATCAGGACTGAAACGGCCAGAGAGGCCTGTGTGATCGCCGGTGAACTCGGTTTCCCGGTTATTATGAAAGTGGACGGACCCGAAGTACTGCACAAGACCGAAGTGGGTGGTGTGTCGACCGATCTCAGGTCGGCCGAGGAAGTGTCGCTCGCTTTTGAATCGATGCGGGAAAACTGTGAGACGGCTCAAACCGGATTCTCCGGTGTGATCATACAGGAGTTGATCACCGGCGCGGTGGAGACAATCATAGGCATGAATCACGATCCGGCTTTCGGTCCGCTGATCATGTTCGGCCTGGGTGGTATTTTCGTTGAAGTGATGAAAGATGTTACCTTCAAGGTGCATCCGGTTACGCCGCATGATGCCAGGGAAATGTTAGAATCCATAAAGGGCTACCCGTTGCTCAACGGCTTCCGGGGCGCTCCCGCGGTTGACTTTGACTGTCTGGCAGAGACGATCCTCCGCCTGTCGCAGTTGGTGACGGATTTCCCCGAGATCGATTCGTTCGATGTTAACCCGTTCTTTGCAGCGGCCGACCGCAAGAACTCCAAAGCGGTTGATGCCCGCTTTATGTTACGATTGGAAAGACCCAGAATCGGCTGAGAACCTGTCGGCTCAGGTGCCTACCTTAGGTTGTCGTCCCGATAAGTGCGGTATAGCGGCGAGATATAGCGCTGTGAATGATCGACTAACTCGGCCTGAAGAGCCTCAGGGATTTCCACACGATACTTGATAAGATCAACCATCCGTTCAAACGATGTAATGGTTACCTCCCACCAGGGCGAAGGATCATTGATATGCGTCCTGATGAAGATCTGTTCAATTCCGAAATCGTGCGAGTTCAACCCGTTCATCCGATCATGTTCTTCACGGCATAGATAGGCAAACGACGGCGCCGGCCCCTCGTTAATCAAAAAGTCCCGACGCTCGGCAATGCCGCTGGATGACAATACACCCACACCGAAACCGTTAATGGCAAGATCCTCCTGAGGCACCAATAGGTGCAACGGCAAGTTGCCGATTACGATGGAGATGTCATCGAGCTTTATGCTCAACTCGATGTAACCGGACTGACTCGTTGGGCGGGCGCGCCTCTGCTCAGGCGACAGCCAGTTGTAATCCGTGTGTGGTGTTACGCGGGAAACCGATGCCTCATGCACCTTGGCGAGAAAACTAAGATCGAACTCCCGGCGGTCAGTGAAGGAGTACTTGCCCGGCTCGACAAAGTCCGACAGATAGCATCTCTTTGTCGTCATCTCACTCAACGTGGTCGGCTTTTCCTTTTGTCCGTCATTGTCCACCAGCACATACCCTTTGGCCAGTTTGCGCCGCGAATCCTGAGAAGAGTATCCGGCCACATCGTCGGAGCAAAGGGACACCGCAAAGCGTCCCAGCGTGTCGGTGACGGTGCGCAGCCGGGGCAAGTCGAGGGCGACCGGCTCGGTTGACCAGATGGTCGCCGCAGATGCAAACTCTTCGCTCACGCCGTTAGCCTCGGCCAAAAGTTTATTGTAGAGTTCCGGTGGCATATTGAACCACGAATGATAAATCTCACCGCTGCGATCGCTGGCATTGAGCTCCCACAGCCCCGGTTTGAGACAGTTGTTGATGACACCAACACGGATAGGGCGAACGAGCTCGTTAGGGACGAAACTGTAGTCACCGGACAGACGCCAGGGGGCGGCCTCCTCAAGACTGCTTTCGAAGTGTGCGCTTTTGTCGCCCGGGCGGCCGACCGGTACACTGAGCGAGTTGCGCGAATACTCAGCCAACATGAGATTATACGCATCGAACTCATCCGGTTGGTCGGCTGCATGATAGTGCAAACGCGGCACCAGGCGATCCAGAGGCAGGTTGACCACCTGCATCTCATGTTCTGAGTTCTTGGCGTGGAAGATGATCCGGGCTATGTTTCCCTCGGTCGTAATCTCCACTTGATCGACCTCCTCAAGCCAGTGGCCGCCGCGCAGGAACGACTGCGTAGAGGGGGTGTACAGGTAGCCTTTTTCGGTTACATCTTCAAGGGTGGGCGATACTTCTACTCGTCCCCAGTTGCTTTCCCGACAACCGATCCATAGAATCTGTCCGAGGATAGCAAAGGCCAAAACACCCAGAAGAAGGAGTCTACTCTTCAAAGCCACCTGACGACCCCTTCACTTTTGAAGATGAGCGCCGTCTTGTTGAAAGAACCATCCATCTCAATCCTGGTCATGGTGCGTTCAATATCGGGCCAATGTACTTCCAATGTGTGCGCACCGTCGGCGCCCAACCCGAAAAGCAGGTCCTCGAACTTATTCGAGAGGAAACCGCCCTGCCCGGACCTTTTGACCCGGAGGTGTTTTCCGTTCACTACCACTCTGGCGCCGATCGCATCGCGGTTGAAACTCCCCGGCGAGTCGTCGACCAGTCGTACCTTGAGCCAACGGTTTTCGGAATAAGTATTGATGAACAGTCGCGAATCACCCGGTTCGTAATCGGTGGGTGTTGGATAGTTGTAGTTATGGGCCGGCAACACATGGGGGCGTCCATCCATCATCACTTTCAAATTCATCGACCTGGAACTACGGCTGTCGTACCCGCCCTGGTTCCTGACCAGAATGTCGGCAAAGCCGTCACCATTGACATCGGCAGCTACTGCCGCTCGACCGTTTTCCGCCGTCTGAATCATGTCCTGGTTGGTCACTTTTTCCTGAATGTCCGGACCCTGCATGGCCCAGTTGGATCGGTCGAAGCTGTAGACCATATCTCGCTTGCCCCAATTCTGACGCGGCGCGCGACGATAGATTATGCCGTCCTCATCCAACCGGTCATAGCGCAGTTCTTTGATATTCAAAAGATGATGCTCAACAGTCTGATCGGCAAACCTCAGTTCACCGTCCGGCTTGGTGCAGTTGGCAAAGAACCTCCCCGGCCCGGTACCGGAAATAGGAAAGAGGCCGCCGCCACGACCATAGAGACATCCGACATAGTACAGATCAAGGGAGCCGTCGTTCTGAGCGTCGAAGCAGGTAGCACCCCACGCAAACTCATAAGCGTTAAGCTCGTTGGGATCAAACCGGGGCAGCGTGACTCCTTCCGGAGCATGCCGTCGGTAGTTGTTGGGGATGGTTACGTCGGGCGGCAGGACTTTGGACCGCTGCACCCGGTTGGCCAATTCAGTGTTAAAGTCGCGACCATCGATCAACGAATGGCGTGTGTCGTGCTTGTCGTTGTAAAACTGCGCGAAAATGGTTGCATTCAGGATCACCGGTTCGAACAGATCATAGGGATCCGGGGTTGCAAAGGCGTGATTCATGACGGCGCCACCGAGGTTGCCGACAAAAAGATCCTCGTGCAGATCGTTGTTAAGATCGCCGGGCGCAAAAGTCATCCAGTATCCTGATCGATGTGAGCGCGCATGCCGGCTGTGGACAAACTTTTCACCCCGCTGGTTGAGATACAACCGGGTGTAACCCATGTCGTTGGCCACCCATACATCGGGATAGCCGTCGTCGTTTACATCCTGGAGCAGTGCCGACCAGGAAATCTGGCCGTGCTCCCCTTCCTGTCCGTTGATGTTCAGGTACTCCGGTTGGAAGGCCTCATACTCCATGAACCAGATCGAGTATTCTTTTGGTAAGAAAGGAATCTCCCGTAGTTTGTAATAGTACGGCATCGGGTTTTCATCGTCGTAGACACCGTCCACATCCATCTCGCCAGCGCGTTCGACGAATTTCATTTCGCCCGTCTGGGCCAGTTGGTTGATGTATAGACAATTCGCCCCGCCGGCCCAGTACTGCGAACCACCGACCCAGTAGTCGATATCGCATGTGTTGCCCACGAAAACATCGAGGTCGCCATCAAGATCGATATCGGCCACCGACAGTGAGTAGGTCGCCCGGAATCCCTCGAGGCCGGATTCTCGACTTGCATCTTTCCACTCCGGTAAGCCATCGTTGTCGGCGTCACCCATATTCAGATACAGCGAGTTGGCGCCTTCGGCTTCGATACCGCGCGCCGATTCACGCTTGTCTTCGATGGAATGCCTCGGGGTGTAATCGACAAAATACAATCCCTGGGCAGCCAGCGGCTGTTTTGATTTTCTGGCCTCGCGTCCGACCGGATTGACAAACTGCATCAATACCCGCTGTGTTTTCGGATGTGACCAGAACATCCCTTTTGGTTCGTTGCCGACCAGGAGGTCCAGGCGGCCGTCATTGTTGAAATCGGCCGCGACCGCAACGTTGGAACCACGCCCCCACCGCTCCTCGGAGTCGTCGACGGATTCCCGGGGGTAGAGGTAATCCTCGACCAGCAACTCTTCTTTCACAAATTCATCATTCGCAGCAGCAGCTTTACCGGCCTGAATAAAGAGAGGATAACCGTCGCGGTCATTACCCCGATTGATGTACAGCCCATTGTGCTGGTAGCGCGGCTTATCTGTCAGGACACCGGCTTGGTCGGTGGGACGGGTCCAGTTCTGACCGTCCTGACAAAAGTAGACGTCCAAAAGGTCATCACCGTTGGCATCGAACAGCAGCACCCCGGCCGCGCCATACTGGCTGAACTGGTTGGACCAGCACTTGGCATCTTCATCGAAACAATCAAGCTCGTAGAATGGTCGCACGCGACCGGTCATATCAAACTGCTCACCGTCGGCCGACTCGCTCACCTGCTTAAGGTCCCGCAGGGCCTCCAGTGGCGTATCGTCTACGAAAGTAAGACTGCGCTCATAGACAGTGGTTCGCACCAAGTGGACAATAACTTGATTTCCGACCAGCACAACGACAATGAGCACAGCCAGGATTATCAAAAACAGTCGCATGTTACGTTCTAAAGATGTATTGCCAATGTTAATCGCTCACGCCGGGTTTGTATCATCCCAGCGTTTCGGAATCTCAAATGGGGTCATCGTTGCTCACACAGGCGGGCGATCCGGTCACTGGCCCCGTATGCTGTTTGGAGTTCCTGCACCAATTGTGAGGATTCAGTGTGGATATCCGCGGTAAACCGTTCCCGATGCACTCTGTCAAATTTGGCCGACAACTCACGCTGTTGTTCGGCTGTCAATAGCCGATCCACCGCGGGAAACAGGTTCAAGTCTTCTTTGCAGATGTGATGAGCCAACAGCAGCACATAGCTGCGAGCAAATTCTACGAAATCGGTGGTGTCGGGAGCCGCACCATCTATAATGGCCTCAATTTCATCATTAACTGACATCCGGAGAGCTCGTCCCATTGTATGTTCGGTGGAAAGTTCATTCACCAGCGGTACGATCTCCGACAGCCCCAGTGACTCAATGAGGTCAAAGAGCAGGTCTTCTTCTTTGGCATGGTGACAGTGATCGGCAAAGGCACTCATGAATTCCGTAATACGCACCAAGTCGGTGGCCGCAACCGGTTCCTTTCGCTCGATGCGATCACAGGCGGCATCCAGGACGGCCAGCATTTTTTTGATGGTATCGTGCTCCGACCTAAGAATCTCTGTAGCCTTCAACTATAACCTCACACTAACAGGTAACGCGCTCGTGACGCGAAAACTCATCTTTGGCTATTTCCGAACAAGTCATTGGTTTGACATCAAAACAAGCGACCCCTGTCTGACAGCCGTCGAGACCGATTTCCATTCGACTCACGCCGTCGAGATCGCCTGATATCGATTATAATGTCCATCCGGGGTCCACGCAAGCGATTTTCCGCACCAACTATCCGGACTGACCTGGACTCCAGATCCGCCGAGTGTCGCCGGCGCCCTTAGTTCTTACAACTATATACGCTGTGTCCCCTCGCCGGTTGGCCTGTCCACATTCTTCGGTTCGATTTGTAGTGTTCCCGCAAAGTGATAATGTCCTATTTGAGCAAAGTAGAAATGTCCTATTGATCAGCTATAATATGTCCCAAAAAGACAGGGATGTATATGGCCAGAGAGGACATTGTCAGGATGAGTTTGCGGG
>JAOUBJ010000024.1 GCA_029860345.1 Candidatus Zixiibacteriota bacterium
TGAACCTCCCCCGATTTAGTGGACACATCGAGAAGATAGGATTAAGTTCTATTTGGAGGTGTGTTTATGTCGAGGAAACGTCGTCAGTTTGACAGAGCTTTCAAAGTTGAAGCGGTGAGATTGGTTACAGAGGAAGGTCGTCCACTCGCCGCAGTTGCCCGTGATTTGGATATTGGCGAGAATGTGTTGCGTCGCTGGAAACAGCAATTGGCTAAAGATCAGGATCTGGCCTTTGTGGGTACCGGCAATTTGTCCCCAGAACAAGCTGAGTTGCGACGTTTACAGCGTGAGAACGCCGATCTTCGTGAGGAGCGCGACATCTTAAAAAAAGCGATCTCGGTCTTCTCCGACCGAAAGTAGTGAGATATGCGTTCATTCGTGATCATCGGAAAGAGTATCGGGTGAGTAAGATGTGTGAAGTATTGGAGGTGTCTCGTAGCGGGTTTTACACCTGGCTGAGGAACCCTGAGAGTGCGCGTAGCCGTGCCAATCAGGCGTTGCTTCGAGAGATACGTATTGCTTTTAATCGCAGTCGTCAGACTTACGGTTCGCGACGTTTGACGGTTGAACTAAACGAATCGGGTGTGTCATGCGGTGAGAACCGCGTGGCCAGGTTGATGCGCCTTAATGGGATACGGGCCGTTGGCAAGCGCAAGTATCGTGTGACAACCAACTCGAAACACAATCATCCGGTTTCGGAGAATCTGCTGAATCGTAACTTTAGCGCTGACTATCCGAATGAGGTTTGGTTGTCCGATATCACATATGTTTGGACCTCTGAGGGCTGGTTGTACTTAGCTGGTGTGATCGATTTGCACTCACGGATGCTTATCGGCTGGTCGATGGGTCCACGACTGACGGCCGCACTGACCCTTGAGGCCTTGCGTCAGGCTATCAATCGTCGAGAGGTGAAACCTCAGTTGATGCATCATTCGGATCGTGGTGGTCAGTATGCCGCAACAGAGTATCAAAAACTGCTCACAAAAACTCAGATGATTTGCAGTATGAGTCGCAAGGGAGATTGCTGGGACAATGCACCGATGGAGTCATTCTTTGCGACATTGAAAACAGAATTGGTGAATCGAGAACGATTCAAGACAAGACAGGAGGCCAAAGCGAAGATATTTGAATACATTGAAGTGTTTTACAACCGTCAACGCCGTCATTCGTCACTGGAAATGAAAAGCCCGGTTGACTTCGAGCGATGGCAAACCCTATCTTCTTAACCTGTCCGTTTTAGCGGGGGAAGATCACAACGCCAGTAGACTGTAGGTGAACCGTAGGTCGGAACCCTCTTAGCGGTTCCGACTTCAAGCGACGGCAACGCCAGTAGACTGTAGGTGAACCGTAGGTCGGAACCCTCCTAGCGGTTCCGACTTCAATCGACGGCAACGCCAGTAGCGGTTCTGCTCGACGTTTCGTAGTTGCGGCAGGTCTTGTCCGCCGCGGCGGACGTGAGCGGATTTGTGTGACCTGCCGCCCTTTGCTACCATCCTGGTAGGTGTCGTCACAACGTGGCGTTGGGCGACCCCGCCCGACGCCCGCCCACGAAGCCATTAGCTGTCAGGCGAGTCGCCTGACAGCACCAATACCTCACCCCGTGCGGAGTCGAAGGGTGCACGGTCAAGCCGTAGGCAAGACCGTAGGGTGGGTCCGTCTTCGGACCCGCCTTTGTCGGCAGGTTTGAAGACAAACCTGCCTACATTAGAAGGTGTCAGACAAGCCGCAGCCTGGACCCCGCCAACAGGTAAAGCTGGTGAGCTACGTTCTGGACAAAGCTGCGGTCGTGGCTGATCAGCAGGAAACCACCCGTGAAACTGTCAAGCATGCGTTCAAGCACTTCGATGGACTCAATGTCGAGATGGCTGGTCGGTTCATCCAAAAGTAGAAACTCAGACCGCAACAGCAGACATCGCACGATAGCCGCGCGCATCAACTCACCCTGCGAAAAACGGTTGATCGGTTCGGTCACCTTGTCCTTACGGATCATGGCCGCACCCAGGTACTGGCGCACGGTGGTCTCATCGCTCTCGCACCTGCGGAAGTTGTCCAGCAACAAAGGTTCGGAAAAGCAACCTTCCAATCCCTGCGGCAAGTAGTGCAAGTTGACGCCCGTGTTCAGGTAGCTGCGTCCGCTGAGAGGTGCTATCTGTTTCATAATCAAGCGCAGCAGGGTCGATTTTCCGGCACCGTTGGAGCCCATCAGACATATCTTGTCGGTGGTCGAGGCCGAGAAACTGACATCCTGCAACAGAGAGGTGCGTCGGTCGGATGGGTCCTCCGCATCGTAGTCAAAAGACAAGTCGTCCAGTGCGAACACTTGGCGATGTTTGATTTCATGCCAGGGGAATGCGAGGTCGAGTTTTTTGGGCACCAGCGGTTTACTGTTCTTGAGGTTCTCGATCTCTTTCTGTGCTTTTTGAGAAGCATGTTGTGCTCGCTGGGCCATCCGCTTGGCTTTTTTGGCGATGGTCGGTTTGCCGGACCCGGCGCCGATTTTACTCTTCTCAAGGTTGTCGGCCCACTGCGATTTGCGGTGTACGTCCTGTTGCAGGCGGGCAATCCTGCGCTTGATCTGCGTCGACCGTTTCGTTCGAGATTCAAAGTCGGAACTCTTGAGTGCCCAGGCCTGATGGAAGCCGCCCTGAGTGTGATAGATACCGTTCGGCGTGATGTACACGGTGCGATCGGCCAGGTTATCGGTCATTGTCCGATCGTGCGTCACCATCAGGAAGCCTCGTCCCCGCCCTTTCATGGTCCTGACACAGGACTCAAAAGCGGTCAGACCGTCGATGTCCAGGTAGTTACTCGGCTCATCCAGAAGCGTCAGGTCAGCCTCGACCGACAGTGTCCGGATCAGCGCCAGTTTCTGAAGTTGGCCGTCGGAGAGCCGGCTCAGATCGTCGTGCTCGGCGTCGAAACTGAATTCAGTTCGCAAGCGATGCTCCAGCCGGATAGCAGCGGAGTCGATCGAGCTGTCTCGCAGGATTTCAGGTTCTCTTCTCAGGTTTTGCGGCAATCGGGTCAGACTTAGATCGTTGGGGAAATCTATATGACCAGACAAAACGAAATCGTTGTTGGTAAAGTACGCTTCATCTCCCGCCTGCCTGGCTTGCAGAGTGGCCAGCAGCGTACTCTTGCCGCAACCGTTGGCACCGATCAGACCAACCAACTCGCCTGATGAGACCGACAGGGTCAGCTTATCGACTATCGGACGGCCGAGATGAGAGATCGTTAGGTTTTTTGCACTTATCAGCATTTTGCGCGACACTATTATTCCTCGTTCTTGTGAGTGATGGTGGAACTCTGTGCTTTTCCGTCTGTCACCCCCAGCCAAGGCGGGGGGCCATCTTTGGTCTTGATCAAACGACGTCACGGATGGATTCCCGCCTGGGCGGGAGCGACAAGAGGCCGTTGGGTTGAAGATGTTGGTTAGCTGATAGTCATAGTACAAATACCTTCCACCCCATAATAACGGATGAATAGTGCGGTTGTAAACCAGAAACTGCGTGCGCGGCAGGTGGAAACGACTTGTGGCCGACCTCGTTGTACAGTCCCGTGCGCGGCAGGTGGAAACCACTTGTGGCCGACCTCGTCTGCCCGTTCAGGCGGCTTTTTCTGTCGCGTAGCGGCGGGCCTTGTGTCCGCCGAGAGCCGTCAATGCGAGCGCAGTCGAGGCAGACTCCCCTGGGGCGAAGCAAGGCCGCCGCCTGCGCGGATAACGTGGCGCACCAGCACGTACACCAGGCGCGAAACTTGAGCAGTCGCCACTTGCCAGAAGCATCGGTTTGAATTATACTTGGAGCCGCGAATTTTGAGAAAACATATCTTAGGAGATACTACCATGACCACCACTCTGACCACTATTCCCCCCGCTCCTACCTGGGACCTGGAGTCGATCTTCCCCGGCGGCAGTAGCTCGCCACAGTTCAAGAAGCACCGTGAACAATCGGCGGCCGACTTGGTGACAATGGCCGACAACCTGGCCGAGCTTCCCGAGAGTATCACCGCCGACACGGTGGCCGAGTGGACCGGATTCATCGACAAGCTGCAAGCCTTGTCCGAGAATATCGACCTCACGTATTCTATGGCCGGATGCTTGAGTTCGCAAAATGTCGACGACACCGCGGCCAACGCCATTGAAGCGGAAGCCGACGTTCAGGTATCGCAGTGGAAAAAGTTGCAGACCGGTCTTGAGGCGCGTTGTCTGAAAGTGTCGGACCAGGAGTTTGAACTCTTGCTGTCGCAGCCGACCATGAAGGACGTCTCTTTCTACCTTGACGAACGACGGACCATCGCCAAAAGCAAGATGCCCCTGGAACGAGAGACGCTGGCTTTGGACCTGGGTGTCAACGGGCTGCACGCCTGGAGCCGGATGTATGACAAGATCGCCGGCGGCATCAGGGTGGACTTCACCGAAAAAGGCGAGACCCAAAAACTCTCGATGGGTCAAATCGCCACCAAGCTGTCCGACCCGGATCGGTCAATCCGGCAGCAAGCGTTCAACGGCATGGTTGATGGTTGGGGTCAGCAGGCTGATCAGACGGCGATGGTGCTCAACAATCTGGGTGGTTTCAAACTCTCCTTGTACAAACACCGCAACTGGGAGTCGCCGCTGTATGAGCCGCTGATAATGTCACGATTGCAGCAGACGTCGCTCGACACCATGTGGGAAGTTATCCGTCGCGAAACACCCAAACTTAAACCTTACATCGACGCCAAAAAGAAACTGTTGGGAATCGACAAGTTTTCGTGGTTCGATCAGTTTGCACCGTGCGGTAAGACCGACAAGCTCTACAGTTTCGATGACGCCGGTAAGTTTATCGTTGAACAGGCGGCCGGGTTCTCGGACGACATGGCCGAGTTCATGCAGATGGCCCTTGAGAATCGTTGGATCGAGGGTGAAGACCGACCGGGTAAACGCGCCGGTGGATACTGCACGTCGCTGGGACCGATCAAAGAGTCGCGCATTTTCATGACCTATGCCGGGACTTTTGAAAACCTGTTGACCCTGGCCCATGAACTGGGCCACGCCTACCACCAATGGGTGCTCAAAGAGCGGCCGCCGTTTGCCACCGAGTACCCCATGAATCTGGCCGAGACGGCATCGATCTTCACCGAAACGCTGGTCGTCGACGCCGCCCTGGAAGCCGAACACGATCCGCAGACTAAACTGATGCTGCTTGAACAGAAACTTCAGGGTGCATACACCATGTTCTGCGATATTCATTGCCGGTACCTGTTTGAGAAGAACTTTTACAGTGAGCGCAAATCCGGCGTGGTGTCTCGCGAACGTCTGAGCGAACTGATGGTCGACGCACAACGTCGCGCCTTCGCAGGGTTGCTTGACGAGTCCGGGTATCATCCGTTGTTTTGGTGTTCCAAGCTGCACTTCTACTATACCGAGGCGCCATTCTATAACTACCCGTACACCTTCGGGTATCTCTTCGCAGGTGGTGTCTATGACCGCGCTCAGCGTGAAGGGTCGGCATTTGCCGACAAGTACTCGGCGCTGTTGTCCGATACCGGCAGTATGACCAGCGAAGATGTGGCGAGTAAACACCTCGGGGTCGACCTTACTACCGAGCAGTTTTGGAACGACGCTGTGAATCGTTCACTTTCGGATGTGGACGAGTTCGTCAAGCTGGCTCAGTCGTTGTAGCCGGTGATGCAGTGAATGTCACCCCGGCGAAGGCCGGGGTCCATCCTCTCTTGTAGGGCGGGTCCGTCTTCGCCTGCGCGCCGTGGCGTGAACCCGCCAACGTTGGTCGACAGGGTGGCCGTCTGCAGTTTCTTCCGGTTACTGCGTTTGCCGCAGGCGAGTGTGTGAACCGGAGGTTTCAAAGGCTGCCCATACACAACGCCTTAGTAAGAGTCGCAGGGTCACAACCACGCCTAAGGCCTGGTCAGGACCCTGCGAAACCACATTATGACACAGCCTGCTTGTTCGGGACGGCAGGCGAGCCTGTTTATCCCGCTACGCCTGTCTCTGAAAAGTGGCGGAGTCACCAAGACACGGCTTGACCGTGCACCCTTCGACTCCGCTCAGGCTGAGGTTATAAACGCACGGAGCGCGAAAAAGTGATTTATCACGCCCAAGCCGAGTTTGAGAGTGCCGCGCAACGAAGGGCTTGTTGATACACTCACCATGCCACAAAGTGAAGTTCTTCGCGATGAAGGTGCTGACAGGTGACTCGCCTGACAGCCGGCTAGTTGGAAGAAAGGCGTCGGGCGGGGTCGCCCAACACCACCCAGCATAGGAGACTTTTTCAACACTCCCTGAACAACCGGGCCACACAAAACGGGGCGGTTGACTTCTAAACAGCATTCGACTATTATCGATGTGGTTGAACAACCCACAGGAGTGAAGAATGCCGAGATCATTTGTGACAACTCTCTTCGTAATGTTGATACTTGGCACAATCATGACCAGCTCCGGTTCGGCTGAGGACATACTACTCAAGAAAGAGATCCTCCAGGGTTGGAAGTACTCGACCGACAGTGGCGACACCTACCAGGAGGTCGGCACCTCCGGTTCAACGTTAAGGCTGCTGATGTCGGGCAGCAGTCGGGCCGACTACGAGATGGAACAATATGCGAAAAAGAAATCTATAGCCCGGGCTACCGGTTACGTTGGGGCCGGGCTTCTCGGTGTGATGCTGGTTGCTTCCGCGATAGAAGACTGGCACGATGATTACCATTGGTTTATTGTTGGCGCCGTGGGCGTGGGTTTCGTGTCGACCATTTATGCAGTATCGGCCAAGAATCATCTCATGGAAGCAGTCCGTGTTTATAATCGAGATCAGAAGAAAGGTATCACCATCGAGGTCTGTCTGAACCCGGCGGTTGCTCGGCAGTCGTTCGGCGCCGGGACATTCGTGAGGATGAGATTCTGAAGGTTGCTGAAGTATGGAAGATAAACGCAAAGAAAAAACAATCAAGCTGACCGCCCAGGTCAGTTGCGCCGGTTGAGCTTCAAAGATCCCGCCAAAGTTTTTGGCTCAGACACTTGAAGGACTCCCGGAACAGTCGCACCCTGATATGATAGTGGGATTCAACCAGGCCGATGATGCCGGTGTTTTTCGACTTAACGAACAGCAGGCGCTGGTGCAGACTGTCGATTTCTTTCCGCCGATAGTCGATGATCCGTATCAGTTCGGACAGATAGCGGCCGCTAATGCGTTGTCGGATGTCTATGCCATGGGGGGGCGGCCATTGACCGGATTGAACATTGTCGCTTTTCCTATGGGCACCCTGCCGGACGACTATCTGAGGGAAATACTTCGGGGCGGTGGTGACAAAGTTGCCGAAGCCGGCGCCGTGATTGTCGGCGGTCACTCGATCAAGGACAAGGAACTTAAGTACGGCGTCGCCGTGACCGGTGTCATTGATCCACAGCGAGTCGTTACCAACGGCGGCGCTCAACCCGGTGATCGGCTGTTTCTCACCAAGCCGCTCGGCACCGGACTGATCACTACCGCGATCAAGCGCGGCGCAGCGCCTGAGGCGCTGGAAAAGATTGTCGCAACCCAAATGGCCCAGTTAAACAAAGGACCGGCCGAACTGATGGTGAAACACAACTGTCATGCTGCAACCGACATCACCGGCTACGGTTTGTTGGGTCACGCTCTTGAGATGGCGATAGCATCGGACGTGACCGTGCACCTGGATTCAGCCCTGATACCATTGATGCCGCAAGCTCTGGAATTGGCCGAGGCCGGGATGATCCCCGGCGGCGCCGGGGCAAATCGGGAGTTTGTCATCGACCAGGTTTCAATCGCCGCCTCCGTTGCGTTTAATCTAAAAGCAGTGCTGTACGACCCACAGACTTCCGGTGGCCTGTTGATAGCGCTGCCTCCGAAGGACGCCGATGCTTTCGCCATAGAGCTTGAACGCACCGGCCAGTTCGGATGGATGATCGGTACTATCGATCCGTACAGGACCCACAGGATCGTGGTCGACTAATCGGTGGACAATGTTGTGCTGGTGACCGGCGGCTAACTCAGAATGAAACCCTCACCTACCAAGACCGATTGGGTTTTCTACACTCTCACCCTGCTAATTGTAATCGGTGGGTTTCTCTTCTGGTCGTCGGATTTGACCTCCGATCCACCTATGTACTACAGTGGTCTGGGACAATCGCTGGCCACCGATCCCGCCCAGTACGTCCATCATGCGCGCAACCAGGTTCTTTACGACGACTGGGACCCATTCGACTACCCGCGCTGGACGGTCTATCAACACTCGCTAACCTCGGCGGTCGGCTGGCTGGTGTTCTCCGTCTGGGGCGTGTCGGGCGAAAACGCCGGCGTGGTCGGGATGGTTTTGTCGTTGGGTGGATTACTTTTCTTTCTCCTGGGCATCTTTCGTCATTGTCGTAGTTGGGTGACGGCGGCTGTGGCCCTCTGCTTTGTCATCAATGTCACTCTGTTGACTTATGGACGGCTGTCGTACCTTGAGAACGGTTTGATCCTTATCGCCGCCATATTCTTTTTCGTTTACTGTTGGTTCGGGCACAAACTGTGGGGCTTGGTGTTATCCGCCCTGTTGGTGGCGGCCGCAACCTTTACCGGTAAACTCTTCGGCGCCCTATTACTGCCCGCGCTGTTGCTGGCGGTTTTCTGGTCGGGGCGACCTGGCCGCTATCGACAGATGGCCCTGACCTTCTGCGCGTACGCCGTTGGTTCGGTACTGATCGTGTTGCTTCTCTATGGCGGCAACTTCTCGGCAGCCTTCAGTTATGTCGGCGAGCAGTCGTATGGGCTGCGTGGCTTTCCAGCGGGGCTGAGTTCACCCTGGGGTTTCTTCGAGCACTTGATCGGCTATGGATTTCAGAACCGGATGTTTTATCTCGATCCCGATCTGTTCATGTTTGTACTGGTGGCCGGATTGGTCATGATTCTTTTCAAGCGTGGCGATAACGAGAAACCGTTATCTCCGTTGATCAGGCTGTCGGCATCGTGGCTGGGGATAGTACTGCTTGGATTGATGCCATTGAACTATTCCCCCTTGCGCTACGCCCTCTTCTTGATCCCGGCCATTATCGTCCTGGTCTTTGCATTGATTGACGGACTGGTGTCGAAGCGACAATTGACCCCGACAATACCGGGAAAACCGGATTTTGTGCTGCTGGCTTTGCTGTTTTGGTTTGCGCTATATCATATCGTCGGCAATGTGTTTTATTTCAACAACACACCCTATCGCATGCTGACCTGGGGATGTCTACCGGCTGCGGTGTTGTTGGTTTGGGCGATGCGTCGGGCGCTCGTGAAATACGATTTCAAGATCTCTCGAAAAGTAGTAGTAGTGTCGATCCTGCTGATGATCGGGCTGTCCGGCCTGGCTAACGGATTCAGAATACGTCGTGTGCATTACCTGGACCACAACTTCAACCTAATGGAAGCCAACGCAGGCATCTCAGAAATCGTGGGACGGAATGCGGTGATCTCCGGGCCATACGGTCCGGCCTTGACTCTTAACACAAAACTCAAGTCGTTCATACATCTTTTCGGAGTGGCCGATGTCGACAGCACTTTGTTCGATCGGCAGCCGATCACGCATCTGGCCGTGGATGTCTCCAACCTCACCGTGGCTGCTCGTGATTATCCGCAACTGGAGGGTCTCCAGCCGGTGGCGACCTACTGGATTCGTGATACCGAGGTCAAACTTTTCAATATCAGCAAGAATTTCAACAACCCGCAAGCCGCTCAGTATGAACCATCGCTCTACGAACAGGCGCAGGTCTACCTGCAACATAACCATCTTGACAGCGCACAACTGGAGTTAACCCGACATCATGCCGAACATCCGCTGACAAAATCTTCCGGACAGTTGCAGATTGATATCTACATGCGCACCGGTCAGTATCAGCCGGCCCTGAACTTACTGGGATCGATGGCCAATCAATACCCGACCGATTTTGCGATCCAAATGATGACCGGAAGGGTCTACCTGATTGTTGCATCCATGACAAGAAACCAGTCGCTGATGCCGGTCGCGTATCAGTACTTCGACCGAGGCGTCAAGGTCAACCGGTTCAGAGCCGGTTATGCCACTCGACTGGTGCAGGAGACCATGCGTCAAGTGCAGCAGTCTCAGCAGCCCGGACAGACGCCATAGGGCTTGTTCTCGGGTGGTGTTGGGCGACCCCGCCCGACACAGGCAAGGCGACAAGTCGCTTCATTGAAGATGGATTCCTGCTTTCGCAGGAATGACAAACAACGAGCAGGAATGACAGAGAAAACTGCGCTGTGTGTAACAACGAATTCTCGTTTCTTCCGTAGAACATGGTAGGTGAGGGAAAATCTTGTTGACTGACCGGACAGAGCAGAGATACATTAATAGTGAAACATGGAGTTTCCTATGGAAATTGGATTGATCTACTCAAGCAAGGACCCCAGGCAGACCAAGACTCGCGAGTTTCTCAGACGTTTCGTGAGCGAGCGAGGTATCCTGGCCCGGTTTGTCGAAACCGAACGACCGGTCAAAACACCGACGGTCAGTATTAATGGTCGCATTGTGACCTGTTCGAGTGTTGAATCAGACAGTAACGATGAGAGCATTGCAGCACACATCCCAACGACTAAAGACCTGACCCGCGCTCTCGAAAAGTCGATCTGGTGTTTGTGAGTCTGACAGCACCTCGGCGAGTAGCCTTGAGACCGTCTCTGCACTCTAATCACGAGTAGTAACCAAAGAACCCATGACCGCCCGATCCCGTATCGAGTACACTCATACCACCTGGAACCCGGTGACCGGCTGTACGAAAATCAGCGCCGGGTGCACCAACTGTTACGCCGAGCGGATGGCCCGCAGGCTGCATGCGATGGGGTCGCCCAACTACGTCAATGGTTTTGAGCTGACCCTGCACCCGCAGATGCTCGACCAGGTGCGCACCTGGCGTAAACCGCGCATGGTCTTTGTCAATTCCATGTCCGATCTGTTTCATAAAGACGTGCCGTTCGAGTTTATTCGGAAGCTGTTCGAGGTGATGACCGACGCACCTCAGCATATCTTTCAAATCCTGACCAAACGATCCGGACGATTGTTGAAACTCTCCCCACGGTTGAATTGGCCGGAGAACGTCTGGATGGGCGTGACATGTGAGAGTAAGCGATTCTACAATCGCATCGACGACCTTCGGTTGACCTCTGCATACGGCAAGTTTCTTTCGCTGGAACCGCTGTTGTCGTCGCTGCCCGGTTTGGACCTGCAAGGCATTGACTGGGCCATTGTCGGCGGAGAATCAGGACCCGGCGCCCGCCCGATGGAGAAAGAGTGGGTGCTGGATATCCAAGGTCAGTGCCGGGAACAAGCCGTCGCGTTTTTCTTCAAACAATGGGGTGGTGTGAACAAAAAGAAAACCGGAAATCGTCTCAACGGACGTCTCTGCCAGCAATATCCCGACAAGCTTTTGTCGCATGCCGCCCAGGCTGAGCTGGCCCTTTAGTCGGGACATGGAAGCCACTTGTGGCCGCCCTCGTCTGCCCGTTCAGGCGGCTTTTTCTGTCGCGTACCGGCGGGCCTTGTGTCCGCCGACACCTGTCACCGCGAACGCAGTTGAGCGACACTCCCCTGGGGCGACACAAGGCCGCCCCCTGCGCGGATATCGTGGCGAACCAGGACGTACACCACGCGCAAACACGCTGGTTTTGTTCAGTAGGGTCCTGGCTTCACCGAAGGTGAAGGTGTGACCCTGCTGTCAATCAGGGAACGCAGGGTCTCATCTCCCGCCTGTGGCGGGAGAAAGGACCCAGCGCAACATGAGCATCCGAACTTGCACTACGACTAATCCGTCCTTGACCCACCTCGTAATTCCCTTACCTTAAAGCCAAAGAAACAGCCCTCTGCCTGTATAATATACGATGTCGAAAAAGCAACCACAGATCGGCGTGCTCGCCCTGCAAGGGGATTTTGAGCGCCATGAACACCAGCTCACACTGGCCGGTGCCGAGGCGGTACAGGTGCGTCTTCCCTCGGAGTTGGAACCGCTCGACGGTCTGATTATTCCCGGTGGCGAGTCGACCACTATGAGTTACTTGATCGACCGCTTCGCAATGCGGGCACCGCTTGTGGAATTCGGGCGAAAAAGGCCTGTCTGGGGCACCTGCGCCGGTATGATTATGTTGGCCGCAAAAATCGAGGACAACCAGGCCGGTCTGAAACCGTTTGGTCTGCTTGACATCGATGTCGTGCGCAACGGATACGGCCGGCAGGTTTTTTCATTCACCGATCATATCGAGGCTAGCCTCAACGGTGGCTGCATGCGGCTTGAAGCCACTTTTATCCGAGCACCGCGGATTACGCGCCTCGGCGCTCAAATCAAGACCCTGGCCGTATATCAGGACACACCGGTACTGGTGGCTCAGGGCCGGATTCTGGCCAGCAGTTTTCACACTGAACTTGACAATGATCTCAGATTGCTTGAATATTTCCTGACACATTTTGTCGGCGCATAGAGGAGTTCGCGCGTATGGTTTGTGGACACGGAAAGTCTTTGTTACGCCGCCGGACTAACTACAGAGATTTTTTCCCGTCAAGGGGGGGAGTCTCTGTATCTGCCCGGACTACGGAACTCCTCCTCCGGCGGGAATTTGTTGTTCGGAAACTGTCGAGTCTGGAAGGCGTATGTAGTAACCGGTCAAGGTTGATAGAAAGTTAGCGGTGTAGATATATGATAGAAAAGATCGTTCTGGCCAGGCACCAGGGATTCTGCATGGGGGTGGAACGAGCCATCAAAATAGCCGACGAAACAGCAGAGACACGAAGCAACGACGGCGCGGTGACGATCCTGAATGAAATCGTGCACAATGAAGCAGTGGTGGAAGGTTTCCGCGAACGCGGGGTTGGCCAGGCAACGGCGGTGAGCGAGGTCGATTCCGGCCTTTTAATTATCTCGGCCCATGGAATCTCTCCCGGCGTCGTCGAAGCGGCCGAATCCAAAGGCCTGGAAGTGATCGACGCCACCTGTCCGCTGGTGACGCGGATCTACCGTATTATCAAGCGTGCAATCGGTAAAGGACTGCATGTAATCCACTATGGCGATCCACACCACGATGAAACAGCCGGCATAGTCGGACACGCACCGGACAAAATCACGGTGGCGGCGAATAACGAAGAACTCCTCGCCCTGCCCGACTGGCCGGACCGCAAACTCGGCTTGACTGTTCAAACGACGGCGCACGCCCAGCAATTTGAAGAGGTCGAACAACTGGCCCAGAGCAAATGGCCGCATATCGAGGTCTTTAACACCATCTGCAACGCCACCACCCAGCGCCAGGATGCGATCATGGAGATGGCCCCGATAGTAGACATGATTCTGGTGGTCGGCTCGCAGACTTCGGCCAACTCAAAACGGCTGGCCAGTATCTCAGATGATCTTTGCGGAACGGGTGTTTTAATTGAATCGGCAGCCGACATCAAGCCGGAATGGTTTGGCGCCAATACCGGTGTGGCCAATGTCGGCGTCTCAGCCGGCGCCTCGACCCCGCAGTTTCTTGTCGACGATGTGGTCTCGCGGCTGGTAGAACTGGCCGACAAGCCAATCGACATCGTTCGCCTTAAAGATACCGAGCGCCCAAAAAGAGTGAAGGCAAAGGCCAACTGATCGCTTTGGACCCCATCGCCACTGGGGCCCATAGCTTGACAATTGGCGGGCCCCGCTCTATCATTGTCTGCCATGACCGAAACGACCCAAATACAGCTATCCGTCAACGACGTTCCACATTCACTTGAGGTGTCTTCGGACGAATCGCTGCTGGATATCCTGCGCGACCGCTTACAGTTGAAAGGAACCAAGTGCGGCTGCGATGTCGGTACTTGCGGTTGTTGCACGGTGATCCTGAACGGCAAGGCGGTTCGCTCCTGCTCGGTCGCACCGAAAGATGTGCAGGGAGCTAAAGTCGAGACTATCGAAAGCCTGTCATCCACCGGTAAGCTGCATCCTTTGCAGCAGGCTTTTATCGACCGGCAGGGCTGCCAGTGTGGGTTCTGCACACCGGGCGTAATCATGGCGGCCAAAGCCCTTTTGGATGACGACCCGAAACCGGGCGACCGCGCCATCAAACATGCTCTGCGGACCAACCTCTGTCGCTGCACCGGCTACCAACCGATACTTGACGCCGTTAAGCAAGCCTCCGGACAGTTACCACTCGATCAACCTGCCGACGGATTGGAGTTGGTCGGCCCAGAAAAAGATACCTCATGGGTGGGGCGGTCGGTGCCGCGTCGCGACGCCGAGAGTCTTGTCACCGGTCGCGCCGAGTTCACCGACGATATTGCCGATCCGCCGGGCTGTCTCTATTTGGTCACAAAACGATCGCAGCGGGCCCACGCTATCATCAAGTCGATCGACAGCTCGGACGCTGAACAGATACCCGGCGTCGTGCGAGTGATCACGGCCAAAGACATTCCCGGTGACAATCGTTACGGCAAGATCATCCGTGACATTCCGGTGTTGGCCGAGGATCGGGTGCGGTCTTATGCCGATGCTGTCGCGCTGGTTGTCGCCGACAGTTACAAAACAGCCCGGCAGGGGTGCGATGCAATCGTAGTGCAGTATGATGACCTCGATCCACTCTTCGATCCGGAACGCGCTCTGGACGAAGACGCTCCGCAGGTCCATCCCAGGGGAAACCTGCTTTATGAGTTCAATATCATCAAGGGTGATGCCGATGAGGGCTTCGAGAGAGCCGATGTCGTCGTGGAGGATGAGTACTCCACCGGCCGTGTCGACCATGCCCAGCTTGAACCCGAGGCTGCTCTGGCCTATTTCGATGATAGCGGCAAGCTTTGCCTCAAAGCGCCGACTCAGCATGTTTTCTTTGACCGGTTGAATATTATCCGCGCTCTCGGGCTGCCAAAAGATGATGTCCGTGTAATCCAACCGCCGGTCGGTGGCGCTTTCGGCAAGCGTGAGGATGTATACGGACAAATCCACTGCGCCCTGGCGGCTTTCTTAACCCGTCGTCCGGTCCGGACGCGGTACAGCCGCGAGGAGACCTTTCAATCAACCCAAAAACGACACCCGGCCAGAATTAGAATCCGGCTGGGAGCAACCAACGATGGAAAACTGACCGCCTTCAAAGCCGACGTCCTGGCCGACACCGGGGCCTATGCTTCGTGGGGACCGAATATCCTGCGGAAGATCTGTGTGCATGTCAGCGGACCTTATGAGATTCCCAACGTGCGGGTGCACGGCCTTTCGGTGTACACCAACAACGTCTTCTGCGGCGCCATGCGGGGCTTCGGCACACCACAAGCGGTGTTTGCATCGGAATCTTTGCTGGATGCGCTGGCTGAGAAACTGAACATGGACCCGGTCGAATTGCGTCGGCTGAATTCGTTCAAGCCGGGTTCCAAAACCGCCACCGGGCAGATCGTGCAAACCACACCGGGACGCAAAACAATCGACCTCGCCGCCGACAGGATCGGATGGGACGAACAACTTGATCGCACGGTTATCGAATCTCCTCACTTACGACGGGGACGGGGGGCAGCGTCGTTGTGGTACGGGATCGGCTTTGGCGCCGGAATTCCTGATCGGGGTAACGCAGTCGTGGAACTGACCAAGGCGGGCGGGGCGCGCGTGTTTGTCTCCACGGTCGACTACGGCCAGGGTTCCAACACGATTTTCCCACAGATCGCGGCTGAGACGCTGGGTCTGAAACCCAACCATGTTGAAATGGTTACCGGCGACTCGGATACCACACCCAACTGCGGTTCAAGTGTGGCCACTCGTCAGACATTCGTCACCGGGAACGCCATCAAGATGGCCTGCGAACGACTGCACCTTGATATTCTCGCGGTCGCGGCTCAATTGCTTGAATGCAGCGCCGATCAAGTCATGCTGACGGACGGCTTTGCGACCTGTGAAAAGAGTCCTTCGCGAACGATATCCGCGGCGGAATTGTACGGATCGTTTGAACGACTCGGCAAGCCGATGCGACGCGAGTCAATCTTCAAGGGCGACAAGTACACCGAACCACTCGACCCCAATACCGGGCAGGGCAATGCCTATCACCCGATAGCCTATGGTACACAGATAGCCGAAGTAACCGTCGACACTAACACGGGCAAAGTGAAAGTCGACCGGATCGTCGCCTGCCACTACATCGGGCGGGCCATCAATCCGGAGTCGGTACGCGGGCAGGTTTTGGGAGGTATCTCGATGGGCTACGGATATGCCCTTTCCGAAGATTGCAAGAGCGTCGAAGGTGTGATCAAGGCGGACAATTTCGGCCGCTACAAGATGCACCGAATCTCCGATACTCCGCGTTACGACGTTATCCTGCTTGAGGACCCGGAACCGACCGGGCCCTTTGGCGCCATCGGAATCGGGGAACCGCCCACTGTTGCCACAGCTCCGGCTATTGCCAATGCTATCTACGACGCCGTCGGCGTGCGAATAACTTCGCTGCCGATAACAGCGCGCAAGATAAAAGCAGCCCTTGAAAAAGTAACGGTCAGCTAATGAACATCTGCGGCGTGATACCGGCGGCCGGTCGTTCCGCCCGTATGAACAGAGGCAACAAGCTACTGCTTGACTTTGGCGGGCGTACCATAATAGAGCAGACGTTGCTGAACCTGGCCGAGTCTGACATTGCATCAATACTGATAATAACCGGCTTTGAACATGACCGGCTACTGTCCGCGCTCAACTCACAGACCAGTGACCGCGTGAGTGTTGTGCACAACGAACACTGGCCGGAAGGACGCGCCTCTTCCATAAGATGCGCCGTCCGGAATTCACCGCCTGACTCGGACGCTCTGCTTTTCTTGCCCGGTGATAAACCGACTATTGGATGTTCCTTGATTAACCGATCCATGGAGCTGTTCATTAAGAAACGTCCGGCCATACTTTATGTGCAGACGCCGGCCGGTCGTGGTCATCCCATTGTTTTTGATCGAACTCTCCACAGAGAATTGGCCTTACTTGAGGGCGATCTGGTTGGCAACGAGTTGATAGAAAAACATCGCAGTCGAACGGTCGAACTTGAGGATGGTTCCGATCAATCCGACATCAACACCGACGCCGACTACCAACGGGCGCTAAAGCAAGTGACTGGGACCACGAGCTAATGGACGTCTTCGAAGCGATAGTCAGTCACCGTCGCAGCGGACGCCCCTTCGTTCTGGCCACGATCATCAAAACGCACGGTTCGTCGCCGCGTGCGGTTGGTGCCCGGATGCTGGTATTTGCCGATGGAACCATCACCGGAACTATCGGCGGAGGTCGGTTCGAGAAACTGGTTATCGACGATTGTCTGGCGATGCACGCCGGCGGGTCTGGAAATCTATTCAAGCGATATCGTTTCACACAGAACGGCGCCGATGCTATCGGCATGCAATGCGGCGGAGAGGCGGAATTGTTCATGGAGCTTTTCGATAGTCCCAATCGACTGGTAGTTTTCGGCGCGGGTCATGTTGGACGCCAGATCGTGCAACTGGTGCAAGGTCTGGATTTCAGTGTAATGGTTGTCGATGATCGCATGAACCTGCTGGCTGATTTGGGGCCGGAGGTATCCACTGTTTTGACCGATGCCGGATATGAGAAAGACCTGCCGCCGGTTGATGAAAAGAGTTACGTTGTGGTGGTCAGCCGTTCACACCAGTGCGACCGGGCGATCCTGCTGCACGCGATTGACAAGAACTGCGCTTACATAGGCGTGATTGGTTCCAAAGCCAAAATAGCAAAACATCTCGATTATCTGAAGTCTCAGGGCGTTGGAGAGGATGCGCTAAAGCGCCTGTCTGCACCGATCGGGCTTGACATCAAGGCTGAAGGTCCGCGTGAGATAGCCATAGCTATCGTCGCCCAACTGGTCGCCGTCAAGAACAGAACGCAGATCGATTAGTTATCGCAATGAGCGTGTCGAGCAAGTTGTGTACGCGACCCGACGTTATTGAGTGGCACCCTCAAAGCCGCTTTGGGGGTGACAGGCAAGCCTGTTTCTCGCGCTTCGCGCGCTGGCAACCTCACCCTGAGCGGAGTCTAAGGGTGTATTACTGCGCCGATCGCCGCCCCAAACGAGGTTTGAGGCAAGACCAAAAACACTCGGCTGTAAGAAATGTCAATACAATCGCATAAGGTCAGCAAGCTGATTGTCGTCCGGGGCGCGGGTGAGATGGCCTCCGGCGTGATTCATCGGCTGCACACAGATGGCTGTAAGGTCTTAGCACTTGAACAGACCCGACCAACATGCGTGCGGCGGGCCGTCTGCTTTGCCGAGGCTGTATTCGAGCGCGAGGTTGCCGTTGAGGCTGTGACAGCGCGGCTGGTAGAACCATCGGACCTCGACATCGATTCGACGCAGGCGTTCGTTCCGCTGCTGATAGACCCCGCTGCCTCGGCGGTGCAGCGGCTGAATCCGGCTGTGTTGATTGATGCCCGCATGACCAAGCTTGAATCAGACTGCTCAACAGATATGGCTCCTTTGGTAATCGGGCTGGGTCCCGGATTCTATGCCGGGCGAAACTGTCATGCGGCTGTCGAAACCAACCGTGGACCCGAGCTCGGACAGGTCATACTCAAAGGCGAAGCCCAACCATACACCGGACAGCCAGCTGAAGTTCAAGGGATTTCCCTCAAGCGTGTACTGCGTGCGCCGTGCGATGGAAAGCTGACGACTGTCGTCAACATCGGCGACTTGGTCAGCCCTGGTCGCAAGATTGGCCGCGTGGCGGACACGCCGATACAGGCCGAAATCGGCGGAGTTGTGCGCGGTTTATTGCGTGGCGGCACCACCATCTCTCAGGACCAGAAAGTGGGCGATATCGACCCGCGAGGAGACTCTAAACTCTGCTTTCGCATTTCAGATAAAGCCAGGGCAATAGCCGGGGGCGTCGTTGAGGCCCTGACCAGGCTCGATTCTCTGCGACCAAAAGCGTAGCGATCCTGCCCTGTTTTGTCGTCCGACCGCCTGTTTATCAGGCCGATATGCCCCATAAACAAAATCCGCTTGATATCCTCGGGCCGCCTGCCTAACTTAAGCGCCTGTCGGCGAGACTACGGTTGGTATCTACACTCGGCTTTGAAAGCAGGATACGACCGACCTCTCCGGACTGCGAAGACACAATTCGAGCAAACAGGAATGTGAAACATAAAACACGGAAGAGGCAGATATGCAGTTCTTTCAACCCAAGGACCCGGCTGAGTACGATTTCAAGGAAGTGCTTTACGAGAAGAAGGACTGGGTCGCCACGATCACGATCAATCGCCCCAAGTATTACAACGCTTACAGCACACCTTGTCTGATGGAGCTAACCCAGGCCTTTACCGATGCAGCCTGGGATGACAAAGTGGGCGTGATCATCTACACCGGCGCCGGCGACAAATCGTTTTGCACCGGTGGTGATGTCAAAGAGTATGCATCGTACTATACGCAGCGGCCGCGCGACTATTTCAAGTACATGGGTATTTTCGCCGGGTACATAGAGGCCATCCTGAAATGTGGCAAGCCGGTCATTTGTCGACTCAACGGCATGGCCGTCGGCGGCGGTAACGAATCGCACATGGCTTGCGACCTGTCGATCATGGCCGACGATACGTTTATCGGACAGATCGGCACCAATGTCGGTTCGGTCGCCTGCGGTGGCGCTACTCAGTGGCTGCCGATTTTTGTCGGCGACCGCCGCGCCCGTGAGATTCTCTATCTCAATGAACGTATCAAGGCAGACAAGGCTCTTGACTGGGGCCTGGTGAACAAAGTCGTACCGCGCGAGAAACTCGATGAAGCCTGCCGAGAGATGGCTGAAAAGATGCTCAACAAATTCCCGGAGTGTATGCGCTACACCAAGAGTTCGGTCAACTATTGGAAGGAGCAGGTCTGGTTCCAAACTATCGGCCATGCTCGCGACTGGCTGACTTTGCACTTTTCATCGTGGGAACCGAACGAGGGGATGGCCGCTTTTGTCGAAAAGCGCGCCTCCGACTACATGGGGCTGCGCCAGCGGGCCGCCGACGGTGGTTCCTCAGAGTTCAAGTATGGGCCTTACAAGCACACCTGCCCCAAGTGCGGCGCAACGCAGCTTCCCGGGCTGCACAAGTTCTGCGGGATGTGCGGCGCGACCTTGGAGGGGTGAGGGATAAATCCCTTTTTCGGCCTACGGCCGGTCGGTGAAACAGGCACGCGAAGCGCGAACAACCCGGCTTGGCCGGGTCACCCTGAGCGGAGTCGAAGGGTGAGCGCAGTCGAAGCATGGGCAGACGAGGACGGCCACAAGTGGCATCCACTTGCCGCCCACAAGACATAAAATGAATTAGGAGAATACTAAATGTTTGATCTTACTGGAAAAGCCGCCATCGTCACCGGCTCGTCGATGGGTATCGGTTCAGCGGCCGCCCTCTACCTTGCCCAGTGCGGCGCCGATGTAGCCGTGAACTACCGCAAACACGACGCCGAGGCCAATGCACTGGCCGATGAAATCAAAAATCTCGGTCGCAAGTCGCTGGCCATCAAGTGTGATGTGACCAACCACGACGACGTGGCCAAAATGGTAGAAACAGTGGTCGCTGAATTCGGCAAGCTCGACATTCTGGTTAACAATGCAGGGGTCAACTGGGACGGCGTCATCTGGAAAATGACCGAGGAAATGTGGGACACAGTACTCGACACCGATCTAAAAGGCTACTTCAGTTTTATTCGGGCGGTGGCGCCGCATTTCCGCAGCCAGAAGTCGGGTAAGATCGTAAACGTTACTTCGATCAATGGTCTGCGCGGCAAGTTCGGACAGGCCAACTACTCGGCGGCCAAGGCGGGCATTATCGGCCTGACCAAGGCGGTAGCCAAAGAATTGGGCAGAGCCTCGATCAATGTCAACGCCGTCGCCCCCGGCATGATCCTGACCGATATGATGGCCCAGCTAACAGACGAAGTGAAGCAGACGGCTATCGATGAAACGGTACTGGCCCGCCTCGGCACACCCGAAGAG
Organism: Candidatus Zixiibacteriota bacterium; assembly: GCA_029860345.1. Classification (NCBI taxonomy): domain Bacteria; kingdom Pseudomonadati; phylum Candidatus Zixiibacteriota; species Candidatus Zixiibacteriota bacterium. The sequence goes on from JAOUBJ010000024.1 coordinate 20,932, forward strand.
TGCGCCTCGGTGATTGCGTTCTTGTGCTCCGAGGAGTCGCGCCACATCACCGGCGAAGTTATCAAGATCGACGGCGGCCAGTATATTTGACCAAGCAATTTGAACGGAAGGAATCATAGATGGATCTCAAAGATGTAGTGTGTATATCAGCCTGTCGGACACCGATGGGACGTTTCGGTGGAACTCTGAAGAGCATGGCCTCGTTCGACATCGGCGCCGTAGCTATCGCCCAGGCGGTCAAGCGAGCCGGTCTGCAACCTGATGACATCAACGAAGTCATCCTGGGCAGTTGTCGTCAGGCCGGTAACGGCCCCAACCCGTCGCGCACGGCGGCTGTGCGGGGAGGTATCCCTGAATCAGTGTCGACACAGACGATCAACATGGCCTGTCCGTCGGGCATGAAAGCCATCCAACTGGCCAGCCAGTCGATCCGGTTGGGTGATTCGGAGACGGTGCTGATCGGTGGATTCGACTCGATGTCGACTATCCCCTACCTGCTCAAAGGCACCCGATGGACCGGTTTCAAAATGGGTGACAAGAAACTCGAAGACGGCTGGTCTGACTCGGTCGATCCGCTGATCGGTCAAGGGATGGGTGCTACCGCTGAGAACTTAGTCGACAAGTATGAGATACCTCGCGCCGACCAGGATCAGTTTGCCTTCGAATCGCACCAAAAGGCTGTGAAGGCTATCGACGACGGACGCTTCGACGAGGAAACCATCCCGGTCGAAGTCAAGTCGCGCAAGGAGACGATCACGTTCGACAAAGATGAAACGCCACGCCGCGATACGACCGTGGAGAAGCTGGCCAAACTGCCGGCTGTCTTCCGCAAAGAAGGCGGATCGGTCACCGCCGGTAACGCCTGCGGCATGTCGGACGGCGCTTGCGCGCTGGTCTTTACATCGCGCGAGAAAGCCAACGCCCTCGGTGCAAAAGTTCTGTTTTCGATCACCGCCTACTCGGCCGTTGCGACCGCGCCATCGACGATGGGTGAAGGTCCGGGGATAGCTATCCCCGCCGTGCTCGAACGAGCCGGGATGTCACTAGCCGATGCCGACCTGATCGAAGTCAACGAAGCTTTCGCCGTTCAGATATTGTCGAATGAAAAAGTGCTCAAGTGGGACCGCAGCAAACTTAACGTACACGGCGGCGCTATCGCGCTCGGTCATCCGACCGGGATTTCCGGTGCGCGCATTATCGTGACGCTTTACCACGCGCTCAAGCAGCACGACGGCACAGTCGGTCTGGCATCGATCTGCGGCGGCGGCGGCGTGTCGATGGCCATGTTGATAAACCGGGAGGCGTAGATGCCCGCGTTCGCAAACATAACTTTCGAGACGACCAATAGAGTCGCTTACATCACACTGCGGCGTGAAGAGTTGAACGTCCTCAACATCGCCATGATGGAGGAGATCAACTCGGCTCTTGAGTCACTCACCGGCGGCAACGATCTCAAAGCGCTGGTGTTCAAAGCGGACGGCAAGGCGTTCTCCGCCGGTGTCGACGTATCCGAACACACCGCGGAGTTGGTCGACAAAATGATCAACACTTTCCACATGATGTTCAGGCTCTTGGACGGCATGCAGTGTCCGACTATCGCCTTCGTGCAGGGCGCGGCGCTGGGCGGCGGCTGTGAGTTGGCCTGTTTCTGCGACATGGTGATTGCGGCGGCGGGCGTCAAGTTCGGCCAGCCGGAAATCAAAGTCGGTGTCTTCCCACCGGTGGCGGCGGCCTCGTTCCCACGGAGCGCGCATCTCAAACAGGTGTACGAACTCTTGTTAACCGGTGATGTTATCAAAGCCGAACAGGCGCAGGAGATCGGCTTGGTTAATCGCGTTCTGCCGCGTGAAAACTTCGCATCCGACTGCGAAGCCTGGCTGGCACGATTGACTGTCAACTCGGCGGCTATCCTACGATTGACTAAGAAGGCCGTGCGTAGTGGTCTCGGCAAATCATTCAAGGATGCCTTGTCCTCGGCTGAACAGATTTACCTGCGGGAGATGATGTCCACCAAGGACGCGCACGAGGGCCTGACTGCTTTCATGGAGAAGCGCTCACCCAAGTGGGATGATGGGTAAGGGGGTAATACACCAAACCTATAGGCGTCACAGCAATGACCGAGTCTGGCAAACTATGGAAGACGATAGAGCGCGAACTCCTTAGTGCTCAGGATATTGAAACGATTGTGCTCAAAAGCCATCTGCTGGTTGAGTCTCAGATCAATGCTGCGCTGGAATTTCTCATAGGCCTGGGAATTGAGAAGGCTCGACTTTCATTCGTCCAGAAACTAGAGATTCTGATATGTATCTGGCCTGACTTGAAGCGGACCCGGTCGTCTACGGAAGCGCGTAGCCTCTACAGTGAATGGAAAGAGCTTAACGGAATCAGGAACAAGATAGCACACCAGTTGTCCACCGGAGGATTGCGAAAACTTCTCATAGATTGGGTGACGGGATCACTTGGTTACAGACTTAAGACCATTAACCGCACTGCTGTGCTCAAGCGAAACTTCGTCAAAGCCGTAGTATTCCAACTCGGCTCCTTTTCTGGTTACAGTTATGTCCGCAAAGACCTCGCCAAATCCCTTACACCACCTAAAGCATAGCGACAGGTGGGTTCCTCAATAACGAGATTGCCGCGTCGTTCCGCACTGCGCGGAACTCCTCGCAATGACGTGGTCATGGTCACCCCCTAACACTTTCCCAATCCACAACTTAGAGGAATAGCTACTCGTTGGCAACTAACCCAAAACAAAATCCTGCGGTCGCCTGGGAACTTATCGTATATTATGGGTGTTGTCGATCCATAATATCCATGACTGGAGGATTTGATTATGTCAAGAGTGCTCGCATTTCTCTACAGCATGATTTGTTATATGCTGTTCCTGGGGACATTCCTGTATGCCGTCGGGTTTGTCGGCAACCTGTTTGTGCCCAAATCGATCGATAGCGGACCGTCGACCGGACTGGGCTTGGCCCTGTTGATCAACGCTCTTTTGTTGGCAGCGTTTGCTATCCAACACACTATAATGGCGCGGCCCGGGTTCAAGAAACTGTGGACCAAGATCGTCCCCAAGTCAGTCGAGCGAAGCACCTTCGTTCTGTTCACCAACTGCATCCTGATACTGATGTATTGGCAGTGGCGTCCGATGTCTGCCGATATCTGGGTGGTTGAAAGCTTGGTGGGCAAAGTGGCCTTGACGGCTTTGTTTGGAGTGGGTTGGCTCATTGTTCTTTTGTCGACTTTCATGATCAACCATTTCGATCTTTTCGGACTACGTCAGACCTGGCTGCCTCTGATTGGTAAGCCCCTTACGCCGCCGCATTTTCAAACCACCGGTTTCTACAAAATCGTCCGTCATCCTATCATGTTTGGCTTTGTGGTTGCTTTTTGGGCCACGCCTCACATGACGCTGGGACATCTGTTTTTCTCTATCATGACCACCGGTTACATTCTGGTAGGTATATGGTTTGAGGAAAGGGATCTGATTGCCGATCTCGGCGAGAACTATCTGAAGTATCGCAGAGAGGTTTCAAAGCTGATCCCCTGGTTTCCGAAGAAGTCGGCTGAGGCGAAAGTCACGGTGGGGGATTCGGTTCGCGAACAGCCGGACGCGACCTAATAGCCGGAAGAATAACAACGATAGTGGGTCCGAAGACGGACCCACTCTACTTTTGCCTGGATTACACCCTAAAAAAACTAAGTTAGCGGCAGCGTGATGTGTACTCGGGTGCCATGCCCCTGTCTGCTTTCGATATCAAGTTTGCCGCCGACCTCTTCCACCGTTCGACGGCTGGTGGCCAATCCTAAAGACAAACGAACACGCCCATCTTTCTCGGAAAAACTGAAATCAAAGGCCCGGTTGATCTGCTCGGCCGTCATGCCGGGACCATCGTCGTCGATAATGACCTCGATTAGGTTATCGCGCGGCTCCATGGTTACACGAAGGTTCCCATGGTCCTTGAGAACTTCAATGGCGTTCTGGATAACATTCAGAAAAGCCTGGTTCAGTCGAGCCGGGTCACAAAGCACTTCCACAGGTTGTTCGGGAAAACTGCGCCGAACACTTATGCCGTTCTGAAGCTGAGGTTCGAGCAAGGTGAGTACAGTCTGAAGCCCTTCACGTATGTCGTGTTTCTTGCGCTCGGCGCCATCGATACTGACCAGGTGTTTTAGGTTTTCAAATATCTTCTGGATGCGTCTGGCACTCGTTTTCATGGTGCCGGCCAACTGATCGCCAATATCCAGGCCATCCAGCGTTTGGCGGGCCGCAGGGTCTTCACTTCCATTGCCACTGGCAATATAATCACGACAACCGTTCAGAACAGTACCGATTGAACTGGCCGATGACTGCAATGCCCCCAAAGGCGAGTTGACTTCATGCAGCAAACCGGCCAATAACCGTCCCAGTGCGGCCTGCTTCTCGGTATCAATCAACTGGCTTTGGGCCAGTTTGAGTTCCTCGTGTTGACGAGCCAACTCTTCGGCATAGTTCTTGAGGCTCGTCTCGGCTTCTTTGCGTTCCGAGATGTCGCGGATTATGCCGGTGAAATAGCGATCCTCATGCACTGTCCAGGTAGCCAGCGATAACTCGATGGGAATCTCATTGCCGGCTTTTGTGCGTGCATGCAACTCGACGGTGCTGCCGATCACCCGGCTTTCGCCGCCATCGGTAATCCGTTTCATTCCGGTCCGATGCGCTTCGTGGTGGCGTTCGGGTATAATAATCTCGAGCGGCTGGCCGATAGCCTCTTCCGAACTGTAGCCCAAAATAGCGGTAGCCGCGCTGTTCCAACTGACGACCACGCCCCACTGGTCAGCCGATATGATAGCATCGATCGCCGACTCTGTCACCGAACGAAACTTCTGCTCGGCTTGTTTACGCTCGGAGATATCCCTTATTATCCCGGTGTAGTACCGATCCTCATCCAGAAACCAGGTGGCCAGCGACAACTCGATAGGGAACTCAATGCCCCCTTTTCGAATTGCCGATAGTTCAACGGTTTTGCCGATAGCATGAGTGGCCCCCCCCGAGCCGACTCTCTTGATACCTTCTTGGTGCGCTTGGTGGTATTGCCTGGGAATGATCAGCTCAAGCGGCCGACCTATCGCCTCGCCGGCACTGTACCCAAAAAGGGCGGCGGCCGCCCGGTTCCACGAACGAATGACCCCGGAGATATCGGCTGAAATGATAGCATCGATGGCTGATTCCATGACCGATTGGAATTTCGCTTCCGATTCACGCAAGGCCATCCGAACCTGCGAAACGGTTACCTGACGCTCAACGCGAGTAAGCACTTCGCGCGGCACGAACGGTTTGGTGAAATGATCGTCGCCCAATTCGACACCTTTGAGCCTCATCTCGGCATCGTCGTCGGCGCTCATGAAAATCACCGGTACGTCGCGCAGCAGTTCGTTTTTCTGTAGCTTGGCTCGAAGCGCGAAGGCATCGATGTCGGGCAATCGGGCATCGAGCAGAATCAGGTCCGGCTGACAGCTTGATATCAGGGCCAGGGCCTGATCTCCGTTAGCTGCTTTGTCTACGGTGTAGCCTTCGGCCTGCAGAAGTTCTTCAAGCATTTCGGCTGAATACTTATTGTCATCGACTATAATAACTCGCCCGGATGTCGACATTTTCGAGATTCCTCTCCTTACAAAACTGGCATACGACAATCTGGCGGGTTCGCGCCGCGGCGCGCAGGCGAAGACGGACCCGCCCTACCTTTCTCAAACACGCCAAGCGCGGTTGAAGCACTATGTAAATACGCACAAACCGGCGATTGGCGCAAGCATTAAATAGACAACATCGACCTATTTTCATGTGGGTGGGCAGACAATGTCACCCCGGCCGCAGTCGAGGGGGCCATAAATGGCTCTTGGCGCTTCGCGCGTCATTGCGAGGGAGCGTAGCGACCGCGGCAATCTCAGCCTTCTGTCATTCCGGGCTTTGACCCGGAATCCATCTTCTTCGGTAGCCCACCTATAGCCTTGCGACAGGTGGGTTCCCGTCGGTCGACCGACCGCGAATCTCCTTTACATCGTGGATGGGCAGGGGTAGATTGGGTGTGGAAGAAGCAGGCAATTTCGAACTCTGGGACCCCAGGGGGAGCAAGTCTAACTGGCCTTTAGGACATACCTTCAATGAAGGATTTTCGTAGTGAGAAACGCGATGTAGGAGTGAACTTCTCGATTGCCCCGGACTCTCCGTGCCCGTGTGGATGCGGGAAGGCGGCCTCAGAATGCTGCCTGACAAACTACGAACTTTACAAGGCTCCAGCCTGCACTACACCTCTCCCGCCAAAATCCGGAGATCACATACGGAAGTGTTATGCTAGTCGATTGGCCGACTGTAGTACGACATTGTCGCGTGAGCACTATATTTCGGCGTCCCTTCTTCACTATATAGACCAATTCAAGAATCTGACGGTCAGCGGGTTGCCCTGGCTGAACGGCAAGGAGAAAGTTCTCCCACCTAATGCTTTAGCTTCGAAGATTCTCTGTGAACGCCACAACTCTGCCCTTTCACCTCTGGATGGGATGGCTGTGCACCTGTTCCGAGCCTTTGACGAGGAGGGAATAGCTGGCAGTGGGCAACAACTGCTATATCTGTTTTCTGGCCATGATTTGGAGCGATGGCTCTTGAAGATGCTCTGTGGGATTGCGTCCTCTGGAAGCCTACCAACCGATAATGATTGTGACTTCTCAATCCCAAGGATGTGGCTCAATGTCTTATTTGGCCATGCTGAATTCACGCGTGGAAGAGGGCTCTACGTTTGCGTTGACAAAGATCATCAATTCGCTGGTCCTCACGGATTGGAGTTGCGAGCGATTACTGGTGAAGGAAAGCTCACTGGCATCGGATTGTTCGTGTGTGGATATGAACTGATCTTATCCATGACTGGTTTTCCAGCGAGGCGTTTCAATAAACGCAAGGTCGCCTATCGGCCTATGGAGTTTCACGCAACGGGGAAGAACTGCGAGAAGAGTGTGGTGTTCAGTTGGGATGGGGAGGCGGATCGTGGGACCATACACACAGGAATGGGCAGACCCTGGACTCCACCATAACCATAGCTACGGGCACGACCAGCATGGACCGAGATTGCCGCGTCGTCTCCGCCAAAGGCGGAGTCTCCTCGCAATGACATGGTCGAGGTCATGCATCAGCTCCCCTCATCCTTCGACTCCGCTCAGGATGAGGTTGTCGAAACCTCGCTTCGCGATCCCTTCGGGCCAGGGGTTTCGACCTACCGGAGGCCGTTCATGCCTCGACTGCGCTCGGCATGACACCGATAAATCGGTTTTTCGCCCTTCGGGCCTTGTCGAAACCCGCCTTCGGCGGTCCTTCGGACCAGGGGTGTTGTGGTGGTCGAGTCTTCAGACTCGGCCACAAGACCCACGCGATCTGAAGATCACGCGGGCATAAGAAGGCGGCAGATGTGGACATCTGCCAAGCACGAGATTTGGCGAGTTCGAGCCGCGGCGCGCAGGCGTTGACGGATCCGCCCTTCGAAGACTAGCCCACGGTGTCGGGCGGGGTCGCCGCGACACCACGTAAGGTCCGTCCCAAACAAGGTTTGAGACGGCCACCCGGTCAAAGAATGAAACCCGGACTGAAGTCCGGGCCACCCGGTCGAAGATTGGATTCTGGCCTGCGCCGGAATGACTGAGTACCAAATCTCCCGACACCGGCGGGTCCGAAGACTAGTGATTTCCGCCCCAAACAAGGTTTGAGACGGCCACCCGGTCAAAGAATGAAACCCGGACTGAAGTCCGGGCCACCCGGTCGAAGATTGGATTCTGGCCTACGCCGGAATGACTGAGTACCAAATCTCCCGACACCGGCGGGTCCGAAGACGGATCCGCCCTACGAAGACTGGAATCTGGTCTTCGCTAGAATGACAGAATATCAGCATTCTCCGACATTTGGCGGGTCCGAGGACGGACCCACCCTACGAAGAGAGGCCCGGTCAGCGCACGAGGACGTACGCCGACCACTCATACTAGCCCCACCACCGGGAACCAGCCCCCCAAATAGGCTGTTCTACAAAGGCAAACAAATGCTTGGCAAACAATTGCTTAAAAGCTATATTCGGCCCAGGAAAGTACGGCTGTTCAAGTTTTGAGCAGCAAAGCCGATATTACAAGGAGTAAGCTTGTTTAGCAACTGGCCTATCTTGATGACCGGAGCCGAAGGTGCCGGTGGTGGTGGAGCGTTCACCATCGTTTGGTTTGGACTTATTTTCGTCCTGATGTACCTGCTTCTGATCCGGCCTCAAAGAAAGAAACAAAAAGAACACAATAAGCTCTTAGAAGAGCTTAAAAAAGGTGATAAAGTCGTAACCTCCGGCGGAATGTTCGGCGTCATATTTGCCATCGATGAAAAGCACGGTCGTATCGTGCTGAAAATAGGCAATGATGTCAAATTGGAGTTTCTCAGAAGCTCAATAGCCGCCAAGGTCGACGAATAATCGAAGGAGTACCGTGGCTGAGCGACGGATCGTCACATACGGCGACCCGGTTCTGCGGGAAGTTTCAGAAGCGGTTGAAATTATCAACCAGCAAGTGAAAGATTTGGTGTCCGATTTGGTGGACACCCTCAAAAAAGCCAAGGGTCTGGGGCTCTCAGCGGTCCAGATCGGCGTGTTACAGCGTGTTTTTATTGTCGACCTCTCGGCGGTCGACATAACCGAAACCCTCAGAGTGTTTATCAATCCGGAAATCGTCCAGTCCGAAGGGGAAATCGAGATGGAGGAGGGGTGTCTCTCGTTTCCGGGAATCTACCAGAAGATCGTCCGGCCGGCCAAAGTAAAGGTGAAGGCATTGGACCTGGAGGGGCGCGAATATGTGCTCGAAGCGTCCGGACTGGCCGCCCGCGCTCTCCTTCACGAATACGATCATCTCGAGGGAATTTTGTACATCGAACGCATGACGCCGCTGACCCGCACACTATTGAGAGGCCGGCTCAGAAAACTGGCCAAATCTTCCTGCGCGGCTTAGAAGTCGCTCCACAACGGACGGGTTAACATCCCTCCGGTCACTGCCGATCCACTCGGCTCACGGTAGACAACAACGATGCGAGTTGTGTACATGGGTACGCCGGCCTTCGCCTGCAAACCACTGACGGCTCTACATGGCAGCCGTCATGAGGTGGTAGCAGTCGTCACCGGGCGTGACAAACGACGCGGTAGAGGTCGGGCGACCGATCCGACCGAAGTGTGCGAGGTTGCCCACGAATTGGAGTTGCCGGTGCTCAAACCGAAAACGCTCAAGAGCGCCGAGCTTTATGATCAGTTGGCGGCCATGAAGCCGGACCTGTTCGTGGTGGTGGCCTTTCGGATTCTACCTGAGCGGCTGTTCACATTGCCGAAGCATGGCTCTATCAACCTGCATGCCTCGCTGCTGCCCAAATACCGGGGGGCGGCACCGATCAATTGGGCGCTGATCAACGGCGAGACCGAGACCGGCTTGACCAGCTTCTTTTTGAAAAAGTCAGTCGACACCGGCAATATGATCCTCCAGGAGAAGATCGGTATCGACCAATGCGACAACTGCGATTCGCTGGCCGTAAAGATGGCCGAGAGGGCGGGACCGTTTCTATTGCAGACGCTTGACCTGATCGAGCAGCCGGGTTTCAAACCGCAGGTCCAGAAAGACCAACTGGCCACACCGGCGCCGAAACTGACGCCTGAAGGGGCTATGATCGATTTCGGATTCCCGGCGGCCAGGGTCAATGATTTTGTGCGCGGGCTGTCATCACGGCCGGGCGCATGTACCACTTTTCGAAACATGAAAGTCAAAGTTCTTGCCGGCCGAGTGGTCGGCACAACCGTAACCGAAAACGTTCGCCCCGGCAGTGTCCTGCCGGACAAGAAGCGGCTGTTGATTCAGTGCGCTTCTTCGGTGATCGAAATCACATCGCTCGTTCCAGAGGGTAAAAGGGAAATGGACGGTCGGTCGTTTATCAACGGCTTCAAGCCTGAACAGGGCGAACTGTTTGGTGTGGTTACACAGGGGGCCAGGGAAGAAATATGAAAAAGGAACTATTAGTAAACTCAACTGAGTACGAGACCAGAGTCGCTATTATGGAAGACGACCGGCTGGTGGAACTGCAGGTCGAACGGGCCGAGGTTGACCGCATGGCCGGTGACATCTACAAAGGAGTCATCAAAACGGTACTGCCGGGAATGCAGGCCGCCTTTGTCGATATCGGATTTGAGAAAGCGGCCTATTTGCATTCGTCCGATGTCGGAAAGGTGTACGGCGACGCCGGCGAAGCCGACTCCGATGATGAAGAAGCACCGGCCGAGATCGTGCGCAAAACCAGGCGTGCAGGAATCGAGACTGTTCTCAAACGAGGACAAGAAGTGCTGGTGCAGGTGATCAAAGAACCTATCTCCACAAAAGGTCCACGGGTCGCCACCGAAGTATCCATACCCGGACGGTTCCTGGTGCTGGTACCGGATGATGACCACATTCGGGTCTCCAAGCGAATCTCCAACTGGGCCGAGAAAAAGCGACTGCGCAAAGCGGTGGCGCCGTATCGACCGGAAGGATTCGGTCTGATTCTTAGAACCGAAGCCGAAGGCAAACATGAGAAAGAGTTTGAGGCCGACATCAAACGGGTCATGAAGCTATGGGGGCGGCTCAAGAAAAAGGCCGACTCATCCAAAGCGCCTGCTTTGATCCACAAGGAAGCCGATGTGACCGTCTCGCGTATCCGTGATATTTTCACCGCCGACGTGAGAAAACTTCTGGTCGACAACCGCGACGACTACAAGAAGATTATCAGCTATGCCCGCCAGGTGGCGCCGCATCTGAAAAACCGGGTGGAATTGTACAAAGGTGAATTGCCGCTTTTTGATCTTTATAATCTCGAACCGGAAATCGAGAAGATGCTCGAACGCAAGGTTTGGATCAAGAAAGGCGCTTATCTGATAATCGACCAAACCGAAGCTATGGTGACAATCGATGTTAACACCGGTCGGTTTGTCGGACGCAAAGATCAGGAACAGACGATTTTCGAAACCAACATACAGTCGGCCCGAGAGGCGGCCAGGCAGATCCGTCTGCGCGATATCGGCGGCCTGATCATCTGCGATTTCATCGACATGTACAACCGCGATAACCGTCGTCGGCTGTACGAAGAGTTCAAACGCTGTTTCGAACTTGACCGCGCCAAGCGTGCTATCAGCCCGGTTACCGATTTTGGCATAATCGAAATGACCCGCGAACGGATACGGCAGTCGCACATGGCCGCTCTTTCCGATCAATGCCCCATCTGCAACGGGTTGGGTCGAGTGGTTTCCAAGGATACTATGTCCACCAAAGTCGAACGATGGTTCATGCGGGCCAAAGCCGACCGCGAATTCACCGAATACCATCTGGTAATCAATCCGGAGTTGGCCGAAGCTATGGTGGACAACGGCACCGACCGCATCTCACGCCTGATGAAGAGACATCGTTTCAAAATCAATGTGGTGCGCGACACCACCCTGCCGATCCAGGAGTACAAAGTTTACGATGCCGCGACCAATCAGGACGTGACCGAGCGGTACGTAGTCCGGTGATAAATCACTTTTTCGCGCTTCGCGCGTTTACAACCACGCCCTAATCTGAGCCGCCAGTCTTGTTTGTGCCCGCTGAGTCTTTAGACTCGGCGGGTTTCTTTACGGCAATCCCGTAAGGCAGGTTTCACTTCAAACCTGCCAACAAAGGCGGGTCCGAAGACGGACCCACCCTACTCCAGTCTGACCGTTAACCGGACGTTTTGAGTTGCCTTCTGTGGTCTTTTTTGTATATTCTGGCCAACGAAAGACAAAACGTACCAACCGCATCAGCTACTTGACGGAGAGACACCATGCACCGCATCCTTGCCGCCAGTCTTATGCTCATGTCGGCCCTTTTGCTGACAACAATCAACATCTCAGCCGCAGCCATCAACTACCAGGGACAACTCAACGACTCAAGCGGCGATCCAGTACCCGACGGTTCGCATGCAATGACCTTCAGCCTTTGGACCGATTCCACAGGCGGCGAGAATCTATGGGAAGAGCCGCGCACAGTTTCCACCGAAGGCGGCCACTTTTCCGTATATCTTGGTCAGGTCAATCCGATTTCTGCAAATGTAATTGGCTCGGCCAACTATCTTCAGATTCAGGTCGGGGCGGAGACTTTACTGCCACGCACACTTCTCGGCACAACACCCTCTACGTTCATATCAGAGCGTGTCGTCGGCGATGTTGTCACGGACGGGAGTTCGCTACATCTCCCCGGCGTTGCTAAAGCCGACCTGCCCAAAGCACTGGAATTAAACCAGAATGCGACCGGTGGCATTGTGAGTATTTGGGGAACCAACGGTACAGCATTTGAGCAGGTTCAACTGAAAGGCACCGCTGAGGGAGGACAGCTTGGCATTTGGGGAACGAGCGGGACTGCTACGCCGGGAGCCGAACTTGTGCTCGACAACGGCAGCGGCATGTTAAATCTTTTTCCCGGTAGCGAATGGATCAACGGTCCGGATACGGCCATCAGTATGTCGGTCGATTCGGCAGGTGGTCTGGTGAGCCTTTGGGGACAAGGCGGTTCCGGTAATCCGTTGGGCGTGTTTGGCGCTGATGCCGACGGTGGCAGGGTCAGTATCTGGGGTACAGATGGTACGTCTGTGCCTCAAGTTGAAATGAAAGGTACAGATTCGGGTGGACAATTCGGCCTCTGGGGGACAAACACTGGGGCAAGCATCTGGAGTGGTGTTAGTACGGAAATGAATCTGTGGGGAAGCGGCACGGGAGCTGCGATTTGGAGTGGTAGCGATGCCGGAGCGAACATCTGGGGTGCTGCCGGTGGCTGCGGAATCTGGGGCGGTGACAGTGGCACCGTCAATGTCTGGGGCTCGGCTGGAGGGTCCGGTATTTGGAGTGGCTCCGGTCTCGGTATGGGAATCTGGGGGGCTGGCGGTCTCGGCGGCGGCATCTGGTCACCAGCGCAAGGTGGGGTGGGCATGGGCATCTGGTCCAGCGGCTCGGACACCCTGTTCAGAGTATCTGAGGATGGTCGGGGCGATGTGAACTTAGGAATCTGGGGCACCAACGGCACGAGTATTCCACAGGTTGAGATGAAGGCCACGGCAACAGGCGGACGCTTCGCTCTCGGAGCGGCTGGTGGGCAGCTCATGCCGCAGTTGGAAGCAACCAGTGGTGACAATTCCGGTTCTCTTGGTATCTGGGGCACTAACGGCACAGCCATGCCGGTAATAAACATGGAAGCAACCGACACCGCCGGCGCTATCGGCCTCTACTTTGGAGTACGCGCCGGTGACTATCCACAGGTGGATATTCAGGGTTCGCCGTCTCGAGGAAGTCTGAAGATGTGGGGTGATCTCCACACGCGCTCCAATCAACCAGGCGTTGAGTTTACTTCTGATTCCGCGGGAGGTCTGTTGTTCGTGCGCGGGTCTGATGACAATGCTCGTATGATGGTCTACGGTGAGGGCTACGGCGACAATGCGGTTTTCATGTCGGACAACGCCGTCAGCTCTCGAGAGATACTAGATGAGCCGGGAATCGCACAGAGCAAAGGTGTCAGTTGTAACGATGTAACTTCCACCAGCACGATGGAGGACATTCAGACTATCAGTATAACAATCCCCTCCGACGGATACATATTTCTGTTGGGACATGCAGAGGCAGAGTTCAACGGTACGACTTCGGGCAACCGCGTCGATGTTCAGCTTGATGAAACCAGTGGCGGCAGCCCAGTGAACGGCAACTTTGTTCGTATCGGACTTACCGCCTACAGTGGGACCTCGTACATGGATTTCGACGTTAGTTTGCAGCGTACTTACTTCAAGTCAGCAGGGACCTATACATTCCGCATGGAAGCCAGACACCTCGGCTCGGGGGATGCGTCCCTCTGCTTCCCGATTATCACAGCCATGTATTTTCCGAGTTCGTACGGGACGGTCACAACAGTCGCCGGTAATCCAGAGGACAACCCTGATTATCGCACCGTTTCTTCCAGTGGCCTGGGCGGCGACGGTACCAGCGAAACCGTTTACGAAGTTGATCTGCGCCATTTGGAGTTGCGTGCACGTGAAGCTCGCGAGCGCGCCTTGGAAGCTGAGTTAGATTTGCAGCGCGCACGGTCGGCGCAAGATGGCATGAACTAATCGATTTGGCGGGTTCACGCCGCGGCGCGCAGGCGAAGACGGACCCGCCCTACATGGCTGTGGACTTGGCGGCAGATAGTACGTTGGGTGGCCGTCTCAAACCTTGTTTGGGACGGAGATAACACACACCACCCCCAAACCGCGTTCGAGGGTGCCACCCGGCGAAGAACCTACGCCCCCTCCAGCTCAATACCGAGTGCATCAGCCAGGCGGTTGACATAGTTGAAATATGCGGCTACCTGTACTACATCGTGAATCATCTGTTCGGTCAGACCGCCAAGCTTGAGACTCTCGATATATTCCTGCGTGGTGGTGTGTGCCCCCAAGGTGACCTTGTCAACGAACTTCAAGATGAGTTGGTTCAGTTCGCCTACCTTTGCCGACACCGCGTCACTTGCCAGTTTAGCTTTGAGATCATCATCGACGATAAGATCACCGTCGCTGCCGAGGGACCGCAACGCGGCCCAATGATGTTCTACTCAGTAGTGGCACTTATTGATCGCCGATACCCGCACCGCAATCATCTCGCGCTGCTGCCGGGTCAAGGAGGTTTTCCCCATAGTTACGGCACGAAAAAGTTCGACATGGTATTTCATCGCAGTCGGATTGTGGGCTGCAATCCGAATGATATTGGCCGGCGTGCGGCTCGGTCCGCCGTATTCGCGGTAGAGCGCCTGCAATTCTTCAGATGCATCGTCGTATGGGATGTAGTCAATAAACGCCACCTGGTACTCCTTTACCGGCTGGTTACGGTCGGATCACACGTGCTGGTATCTCAGTCGCAATTGTTCGGAACTCCGGAAGCCGGTAGACCCACGATCTTTCTGTCGAGGCTATTCCCGGGTCACAAAAGTCCAGACCCGATCAGCCACAGAGCTTTCCTGGCCGGACAGGGTCGCCGACTCCACCTTCAACAGTTCATCCGAGGATAACTCCTGCAGTATGACAACCTCGGGATCATCACCGCTCTCGCTTCCGGTCAAAAGCAGAGTTTGACAGGCCACTGCTTCTACCGCCTCGATCTCACGATAGGGCGCCGCATAGCCCGAACGAATGCCGTACCACCACCACATCATGGTGTAGTAGAACGGGAACCAGTAAGTATCGTGCCGATCCTTGAGCATACGCAGCATCCGTTCGGAGGTCAGATATGGATTCACGGCCATCACCTTGTCTATCCGCGCATCCTCTCGCGCGACAAGTATGGCGGCGTCGCCGCCGAGACCAAAACCGACAATGGCGAGCGGGTGGTGGATTTTCTTTCGCAGATCGAGCCAACGAATAACCTCTTCGAGATCGGTCGCCTCATACTGTCCCTCGCCGTGGTACTGGCCGGTGGATCGCCCGGCAGCACGCTGGTCATAGGCTACTACCGAGTACCCGGCAGTGGACATTTGGCGAGCCAACGACAGCATGCTGTCGCGATCGGCATTATCGTGGTGCAGAAAGAAAACCGTTCCCAGGATTGAGTCGTGAACGGCCGAGTCCGGCAACACATACAGGCAGGCCAGAGTGGTCAGACCGTCGGCCTCCACAGTAAAACTGTCGGCAATCAGCCCGGAATCGATCCAGGCCGCAGGGTCGTTTATTTCCAGCGAGTCCTCGTAATAATCGTCGACATTGTCCCGCCCCATGACAGCTTTGGTGCGATTGAGGGGATAAATAACATAGGTCACAAACAAGAGCGCCGCTACCAGGACGAAAATGACCATGTTAATGATTTCTCTGGTCTGCTTCGATAGTTTCATCGACCTCTCCAACTTTACGCCAAGGTTAGCCGACGCACGACGGGCTCATGTGGCTAATCAATCAACCACCTTGAGCCGTGCGTATCCGTTCACAAGTCGGTAAGATAGAATCCTGTATCAAACCGTCAACTACAAATCGAACCGATGTCAAGGCAAAATAGAAATGTCCGGTTTTCAGCAAGATAGAAAGGTCCTATTTGGTTAATTGGTTTGTATTCTTTCGTTCATCTGATTTCAAGGTTCCCATCTTCCTCCAAGGATGATCCCGAGGT
>JAOUBJ010000025.1 GCA_029860345.1 Candidatus Zixiibacteriota bacterium
GTGACACCTATTCGCCGTGGCAAAAAGGTGGCGTCGAAAACGCAATCGGGCGTATGCGCCGAACCCTTCCCAGAAAAACTGATCTGGTCAAACTACCGGAGGAACACTTCGTGCATTTCATACAGGCATACAATAACACGCCCCGAAAATGTCTGGACTTTTGGACCCCGGCAGAGGTATTTTGGAAGGAACTGTTGCACTTCAAATGTGAATTCACCTTCCCGCCTGTGCGGGAATGACCGAGGGTATCCCACGGATCAGTTGCGAAGATAGACCTCGTATGTGTACGACAACGTTTGCTCCTGGCCGGGTTTCAATTCAATCTCCCAAACGAGCACATGACGCGTATTCACTCGCCTCAAACCTTTGGCTGTAGGAATATCCTTCGCTTGAGGAGTAGATTCAACCACTTCGCCGGTGAGGTCCTTTGTCACTTCCAGAGTCGCAGCTTTGCTTTGTCGATTCTGCAGTTTCAGTTCCCCTTTCACCCTGACGAGGTCATACGAGTACCCGTGAAATGATGCCGCGTTACGTTCGCGTTCAACCTCCACCTCGGCCTCCTCGGCCACAACGTTCATGGCTCGATTTATGCGTATGGTGGTCTCGGCGCCGGGTGCAGTGTAGTAACAGATATCCTGCCCGGTAAACTGGCCGTCATTGACAAACTCGGCCGCGGCCGTCGTCCATGGCATATCCATATTATTGACCAGACGACAGGAATGCCAGACCTCCTCGGCCAAGGCTTGTTCGTCGTTATCGCGGTTTTGCCGATATTGCTCGGACTCGTCGAGCATATCGGGTATTTTCCAAATATAAATGTGTTTGTACGGTACTTCTGCGGTAAAGAGCGGAAGGCAAGCTGTCTCCCCACGGAGCAGAGTGAAACTTTCGACCGGATAGAAGAAAAGGTCTTCGGCCACAAGACCTTCGGACGCCGTGGAATATCCTGGGGCAGGCGTGAACATGTCGCTCTCAGACCTCAAGGTGTTTGATATCATGGCCTGCTGCCTCATCATATTCCCACGCGAGCCGGATTCACTTCGTCCGGTGGTGAGCGCCTTTAGAAAACCGGCAAGATTCTCGCTCATAGCCACCGGGCTGTTAACGTCGCCAAATCTGATATTCGGGAAGCCGGTCACCAGATCAAGGTGGATTGCCTTCAGGTCGGTTACTTCGTTTACGACAACCGCCTTGGAACTCAGCTTTGCGGTTTTTGAGTCCGAGATGTCAATAAGATAGCTTGGCGACCAGGTGATCCCGCGAGTAAGATAACTCACGCCTATCTCTTGTCCTTTCGCTTCTTTCTCCAGTTCTATTCGGATACTCGGTGGTGTCTTCGTTGTCGATGGGTTCGGTACCGAGGTTGTGATGTCGTCACTTTCAAAATCGACCCGGCTGATAGACTTGGCGTTCAGCGCAACGGTACCCTCCTGGATTTTGATAACAATCAATGAGCTGGCTGGAGAACGAAGGTTGGATATAGTGCGCGATGAACTTCTGATGTCCAGGCTGGATGGGCGTGATTCTTCAACCGGAGGTGTCGCTGAAACGACTTCAATTAATGTTCCCTTGATTGCCGACCCTTCATTTTCGGAAGTGAACAGGGTGACTTGCCGTCCTGGATTGAGGTGAAGAAGTCCGGCAATGTCGCGGGCCGACCAGGTGGCTTCAACATCTTTTTCCCCTTTGCTGGTGACCAGTTTGTTCACTTTCAGGTCTTGGGGATAACTGATCCAGAAAGTTCCGTGCGAAGGTACCGGAAGCTGCTTCACTTTGACAATGGTTGCCCCTTTCGGCAGGATCGCGGATGAGGTGAAGTATCCCAATCCGTTCTTGAATAGGGCTACTCGTTCGATCTTGAGGTCTGCATCCGAGCCCTCATCAGTATCTGCACTCATCACCAACCCTGCCAGCATGAGCATCACACCGCATGTTACTCCGATCACTTTCAACCGTCGTCTTTCGCTCAGTTTGTTCAGCATCATATCCCTTTCTGCTGGTTGCTACTTTTTCGGCGCACCCCACGAGCGGGTTCGTGTGGGTGGACTGCCGTATTAATCATGAGGTCGAGGCATTGGTTCAAACTATATTCTGAGTCTTAGGCAGTCAAGGTTGGAAACCAACAGCCTGCGGAGGGTTCGGCGCATCGGAAAGGCTTGACAAACATCCGGTTTTGGTTAATTTGAAGAGGATAAAGTCTCTGTTGATTCGTACAACTCTTTTCAAGTTAGAGTCCAATATGTTTAACACTTCCGGATTGATGTTCAGGACAATCGGGGCAGTCTTAGCATTCGGGCTGGTCGCAGGCAGCGCATTGGCGGCCAGGATTGACGTGAAGACCGATCACTATGCTACCCCTGGCTGGTACACAACAATCACAGTGGAGGTTGATTCGCTTGAGACAGACATTAGCTCGTTCGATCTTACGCTGGCGATTGACGAGTCGGTTTACGGTTTGGTCAATGCGGAGCCGGGGCGGTTCGTGTCCGACTGCGAGTGGGAGTATTTCGGTTATCGCAGGATTCGGGCGGACTCTCTACCTCAGTTCGACCTGGAGGGTCGCACCGATCTACTGAACGTAACCGGTATCGCGTCCATTTCGCCCGGGTACACTCCAACCTGTTTCGGTGGTGGCGGCAGCCTGGAGTTATTCACGGTTAAGACGCTGATCGATTATGACTCACGCGGAACGGACATACGGTGCCAGGCTTTCCCGATTCAGTTCTTTTGGCGGGATTGTAACGACAACATCCTGGTAACACGCTATGGCGACACCGTCCTGGCCGCCGAGTCGGTTTACGATGGTGCGGATAACGAGTTGATTGATGCCTCCTTCCCCGGCTACGGCGCCCCGGACGAACCGTGTCCTAACCCACCCGGACAGGTGTTAGTCCATTCGCCGGTTCTTACTAACGACTGGCTGGACCTTGCCTGCGACGACTCGGTCTACATCAGGCGCGGCGATATAAATCTCAATAGCCGACCGTATGAAGCCGCCGATGTCGTGCTGTTTATGTGCATATTCCCATGGGGTATAGGTTGTTTTGGCATTGATGCTGATGAGCAGATTGAGCAATCGGACGTCAACAATGACGGCATAACCCTGAGTGTCGCCGACCTGGTGCTGATGATCCAAATAATAATCGATGACGCCCCGCCGGTAACGAAACCAACGACCGGCGAGTTCGAAGCCGTGGCGCATCTTGAGTCGAACGCGGAATCGACCCGACTTTCGCTTGATGTCAACGAGGATATCGCTGCCGTATACATGCGTGCAGTCGGTCCAACCGAAACTCCCCTGAGCGGGTCGGACATCACTTTCCCGGATAGACAGTTCGACGTTGGTCGGATCGACGACACCGTGACAATGTTGTTGATCGACATTGAGAAGGGCGAACCGGTGCTCGATCCAGGTCGTCATGTGCTCCTGGAGAGCCTCGCACCCGATCTGACCATGACTGAAATTGTCGTCGTTGATATCTATGGGCGTGAAGTAAACGTAGTCCACAAGGGCAGCCTGCCACCGGCGGGCGCGGTGCTGAACCAGTGTTATCCCAATCCCTTCAATGCATCGACAGTGATTGAGTTTGACCTGCCGACCACGACGGACTGGAGACTGACCGTATACAACGCTCTCGGACAATCGATGCGTGAGTTCTCCGGCAGGGACAACGGGATGGTTACGGTTGAGTGGAACGGCCTCACCACAGGCGGTGACGTGGCGGCTTCCGGCGTCTATTTCTACCGCCTGGAAACGGGTACCGACGCCCAGACCAAAAAGATGCTGCTGTTGAAATAGAGATGGTGGCTGCGAGGTTAGTCTTTTGCACCAAAGAGCTTGCGGAAAAACGCAGCCAACCACGGGAATAAAGTCGCCCTCGGCTTCTTAACAAAGATTAGTTCAAAATCTTCAATCCTCTCGGCGAAACGTTCGCCATACGCGAACATCTCAAGACAATCGATATACCCCTCATCATCCCACAGAATGGCCTGGCCCGAGTGGTCTATGTTCCTGGACTTGATGCAAGGCCCATCTATAGGCCTTGATCCACACAACCCTATCGGGTCCACAACGCCAAGACTACGCGGCACTGCGAGATCAACATAGAAACCGTGCTTGGCCCACTCACGCTTGACAAGTTTCGCTGCATCAATTTGGTCCGAGAGTTGCTTATTCTGATAGTGTTCCATATACCATTCCAAAACCGCGCGTTCGAGGTTGTTGAATTCACTTTCCGACATCTATGATTCTCCCAGGAAGAAACTCACCCGCCGCCTGGCTGTAGATGGGTGTAACGTGACTGCATCAGACCTGCACATTGTGGCGGGTTCCCTCCTGCGGTGAAGACGGACCCACCTTACGATTGTGTCGGGCGGGGTCGCCCAACACCACCGAATGGCGGGTTCACGCCGCGGCGCGCAGGCGAAGACGGACCCGCGGTACATGATCTAGGTTGTGGCCGGTTCTGAAAATTCGACCACCACAAGAAACAGACCCCGCCGTTCTACCACGACGAACAAATCCCACAGCAAGCTGTGGGCCACCGGCCCTTCGGGTCAAGGGTTTCGACCTACATCTAAATTTCTTTGGACAGTTCGACCAGCCGCCGATACGGGATGGCCTGCCAACTTTCTGCCACAAAGGCACCGTTGGCCATGCTTATCATCGAGACTTTGGCGGCTACCTCTTCATTCGGTGCTTCATAGATAGCCATGAAATCGTAAGTCCCCAACAGACCGTAATGGGCAATGAACTTCACCTCCGGACACTTCTCTGTCACCTGCTTTAGCCAACTCTGCCCCATCGCCTCACGCTCGTCCATCCTTTGCGCCGCCTCCGGCGACAACTTGGTCATGAGAATGTATGTGCTCATGATCTAACACCTTTCTTTGTCAGGAGCACAAGGCTCCTGACCTACTTCTGTCGCAATTGGCGGGTCCACGCCGCGGCGCGCAGCCGAAGACGGACCCGCCCTGCAGAAAATATTTAATTGAAGATACACCCCCCTTGTCTTACCACCACAACAAAAAGTTTCAGCTGGCACACACGAGTGTCACATATTGCAGGTTCTGCCGATATAAGTGTTGACAAGTGCCCAAATGGGCAGTATTGTGTACGCGAAGCGAAACATCAATTGCAGGATGCAGGAATGAAAGAGCTGACGGACAAACAGCGAGCAGTTTTGGAGTTTATCAAGAAACGAATCAGTCAGCGGGGGCACAGCCCGACTATCCGTGAAATCGGTGAGGAATTCGGGATCACCTCGACCAATGGAGTCCGGCTGCACCTCGGTGCCCTGATACGCAAAGGCTTTCTGAAAAAACATGCGTTCATTTCGCGCGGATTGGAGCTGACTCAGTCTCTGGTCGGTGGGGTGGGACGGCTGCCGCTGGTCGGGTCGGTGCCGGCCGGTCTGCCTATCGATGCTATCGAGAACCAGGAGGGTGAGATCGCCGTCGATGAGAGTTTTCTGCCCAAAGGAGAGAAATTCACCTTGCGCGTTACCGGCGATTCTATGAAAGAGGCCGGTATTTTTGACGGCGATATCGTTATCGTCCAGAAACGGCAAACAGCGCAAAAAGGTGAGATCGTGGTAGCCATAATCGGCGAAGAGGCAACGGTCAAGAGGTACTTCCCCGAAGGGAAACGGATTCGGTTACAGCCGGAGAACGATGCGTTCGAACCGATCTTTGTCGACAAGCGATCCGGTGAGTTTCGGATTGCCGGCAAAGTCGTCGGCCTGATGCGCCGCATGGCATGAGGTGTCGGCAAGCTGGGAACAGCAACCGACAGCATCTCGCTAGTACCCCGAGTCCCCTCCACCTCACCCTGAGCGGAGTCGAAGGGTAAATCCAACAGGTGATTCCATAACCAGCGAAGTTTGGTGACGGCGCCGTGACGAAAAAAGAACGTTCTTGCTTCGACTCCGCTCAGCATGAGGTTTGTATAGCGCAAAGCACAGTAGACCCATCTACGGTCGGGTTTGCCTTTGTCAGACGAGGTCGCCCTGCACGTTACACGGTAGCCCACGCAAAAAAGAAGGCCGTGCAACTGACATTGTCGGTCTGCCACACAGCCATCCTAGTCTTTAGTATTTGAAGTCTGTCTTACTTGCCGGCGTCGGCCTGTTCAACAAACTGAATAGCTTCAATTTCAAGCTTCACCGTCACCATATCGCCAACCACCATGCCGCCGCCGTCGAGCAACTTGCTGAAGCTGACGTTGAAATCCTGACGGTTGATTTCGGCTTCGGCTGTAAATCCGGCCCGAGTATTACCCCATGGGTCCGTGAGAGTGCCGTGGTGTTCACAGTCAAAGATGACTTCCTTGGAGACATCTTTGATGGTGAGGATACCGGTCAATTGGAATGCGTTGTCCTTCGTGTCGCTGACTTTGGTCGACTTGAAAGTCATGGTCGGGTATTTTTCGACATCGAAGAAGTCCCCTGTCCTCAGATGACCATCACGTTTCTCATCGTCAGTGTCGACTGAGGCCATCTGAACCGTTACCTCGACCTTACCAGCGCCAAAATCCTCGCCGCTGAAGTCCAGAACACCTTCAAAGTCGCTGAAATGCCCGGTAGTTTTGGAGATCACCATGTGGCGGACCGAGAACCCGACCGAACTGTGAGATTTGTCGAAATTCCAGGTGGCAGCCTGGGTCATGCCGACGGTCATCAACAGTGCAATGATGACAACAGTACACTTTCTGAACATAACTGTCCTCCGTTAAATCCTGTTTCATTACTTTCAGGGCTTATAACAGCAGGATTCGACCCTGGTTCCCGGTACCGGATCGAAAGCAGAGCTCGGTTCATCGAGTAGCGCAACGAATGACAGGCAATGGCGGCCGTTGGACAAACTGAAGCCCTGTCTCTGTGGCTCGAGACAGGGCTCCTTCATGGCGGTGTCGCTGGGAGAAGGGCTGACTTTGTCAGCACGCTCCTCACGCCCTGCGGCGCATCATCTCCCAGCATTTTCCGGGCACCAACTCCCCCGACGCTGTTCTATTCCGGTTCTCAGACGAATCTCCCTCGCGGCAGTGGATAACTCGGTTGAAAGAAACTTGCAACCCGTAGGGCTCGAAAGGGTCTGGCGTTCACTTTGGAGGGGGGTGCGGTGGCGAAACCAAGATCCCAGCTCCTCGGTTTCAGAACCACTGATCCGCATCCCCCCACCGCTGCATCATGTGCAGGCATGAAGGGTTCTGTGGCATGCATAAGCACTCCAAGTAAACTGCCCCCGATCTTGCTCAAGACATTCCCTTGACTGCGTTGGGCAAGATTCATAGACTCCAGGTTCGGTCCGGTAAAAGACAGTTGCACACTGTCGCCGAGACTGAAAGGCGAACTGTGTCCGGGGTATAGTCCTGACCGCAAGGAAACCCCGCTGACACCGTGATTATCGGAATCGTTCTGGTCTCTTCTTCGATCGGCAACCGCCGTAAAATTAACAAAACGCACGCGGTCAACCCGCTGATTCATCAGTTTTCCCCTTCAATGCAGTCTGATTCGTCTCAGACGCATCCATGCGTACATCTTACAAATAGCGGTGTTGGTATGAGAGGCTGGGACCCCCAGTTCCTACTCATGCAACTTACATTACAAACGTTAGATTGTCAAGAACTTTCTTGGATAGGTTGGATAGGTCCATGGTGGGTTGTTGCATGCGAGCATCGTTGGGTGGTCATTCGCGACAGGAGACAGGCGTGCTACGTTGTCTGAGAGCTTCAAACAAACAGACACCGGTGGCAACCGAGACATTAAGGCAGCCGACCTTACCCTGCATAGGAATTCGCACCAGAAAGTCGCAGTGTTCTTGAGTGAGACGCCTGAGACCCTTCCCCTCCGCGCCCATGACAAGTCCTAATGGCCCGACCAGGTCGGCATCGAACAGAGAACCCTTCGCCTGGTCGGCAGTACCAACCAACCACAGACCGACATCCTTCAGCGCTTTCATTGTACGGGCCAGATTGGTTACCTGGATCAGCGGTATTCGTTCGGCGGCGCCCGCAGCTGCCAGTCGCACGACATCAGTCAGGCCGACAGCACGATCACGCGGCACTATCACGGCGTGAACACCGGCTGCCTCGGCGCTCCGCAGACAGGCGCCAAGATTGTGCGGGTCCTGTACACCGTCCATGATCAAGAGCAAGGGATCACCCTCCAAGCTGTCGATTATTTCGAACAGATCGTTTTCCGACCTGACCTGAATAGCAGCGCCGAGGTCGGCATGCCCATGTCGGCGTTCTTTCTGTGAGCGGGGACGATTACCCACGGGCGAACTCCACCGAAACGGCGTTCGTTGAGAAAAGTATCATCATGCTGTTAGGTAATCTGTGACGTCGGGCTTGTCAAGCTGGTGATGACAGTTATTGAAGACCGTGTTGGGGCCGGAACCGATCCGACCGTCAGGATTTTTCCTTGCCCGCCGGTGCCTTTTTGTCAATATTACCAACCGCCCCGGGCGAAGGTTGTACAGTTTTCGGGGTGCGCCGTCGGTCAAAGGCGGTATAAGACGAAAAGAAGGAGCTTTGAATGTCTTTGTTGAATTCCGTTCGCACTCTGGTTTTGGTTACCGGCGTTCTGTTTGTGATTAATTCTTGCGGCAATGGTGATGGTGCCGACGATCCCGACCCCAATGAGCCGGGTGTTGTTTGGACATTACGATCGACCGGCATTGCCGGTTACCTGGTTGGAGTCGTTTGGTCGGAGGCTCACCAGATGTTTGCGGCGGTTGGTGATGCCGGTTTGATCATGACTTCGCCTGACGGCGTGATCTGGAGCCAGCAGGACAGCCCAACCGACGAGTTCCTTCTTGAAGTTGCCACCACTACATCTGAATTCATTGCTTTGGGCAACAACGGAACGATGCTCAGTTCGGCTGATGGCTTTAGCTGGACCGAGGTTTCCCTGGACAGTCTGGACATTGCCGACGGCTGGCTGTATGGCGGCGTAGCCTCATCGCAGGATTTGGTTGTCGCCGTGGGGCAGGACGGAGTGATCCTGTGGTCGGATGACGGCGACACCTGGCAACTGGCCGATACCACCGGCACCGGGCAGGACCTTTACAGTGTTACCTGGTCGGATATGCATTCTGAGTTTGTTGCTGTCGGTGGGCTGGGTACTATCCTGACTTCGACCGACGGCAACGTATGGGAACTTGAGACAGTGTCGCCAACGATTGCCTGGCTTTACGATATCACCTGGTCGACAACTGCTGAAATGTACATCGTGGTCGGTCAGGACGGTACTATCCTGACCTCAAGTGACGGTGACACCTGGATCGAACAGGAATCAAGACTTGGCAACTATCTCTATGGTGTCGGCGCGGCTGACGGTTTGTTCGTGGCCGTGGGTCAAGATGGGCTGATCCTCAGCTCGGATGACGGCGTGGTCTGGACGCTTCGTGAACACGGCCTGGCCGACAACCTGCGTGCGGTGGCCTGGTCTCCAACTCTTGACCGATTCGCTGCGGTGGGTATTGCTCAGTCGGTGCTTACTTCCGAAGACGGCATCGAATGGGTGTCGCAGTTGAATGGCATCACTATCGACTTGTACGATGTAACCAGCAGGATGGGCGCCGACACTCTGAGTCTGGCCGTCGGTTCCGGCGGGTCAATCCTGGCCTCGCCGGACGGTCTGGAATGGTCGCTCATTCGTGCCGGCGGCGATGACGTGTTGCGCGGCATCACATATCGAACCGGGGCCAACCCCATGTTTGTAGCCGTGGGTGACCATGGCGCTGTTTTGACATCCAACAATAGTGGACAAAGCTGGGATACTGCCACGGCCTCGGTGCATCATCTTTACGCCGTCACGTTCTCGCCCAATCTCCTGGTGGCGGTCGGGCGCAGTGGAACAATTTTGACATCACAAGACGCCGGTCTCTGGACACGGTTTCCAAACCTGGGCACCAGCGAGCACTTCCGTGGTGTAGCCTTCTCTCAGACCACTTTTGTGGCGGTCGGCGATAGCGGAATAGTTGCGACAGCTCCGGATGGATCTTCCCCAACCTGGACAACCAGCCGAATACCCGAGGAACCATTCCTGACCGGCGTCGCCTGGATCGACAGCATGTTTGTTGCCGTTGGTGCAACCGGCGCCATCTTCACCTCACCCGATGGCCTCACTTGGGCCGAACAGCTCTGGGATGTGCCTGTTGAGGACCTCAAGCAACTGAACGAGGTTGCATCGTCGGGATCATTGATGGTTGCCGTCGGCCAGGAGTTGACGATCATTTCATCGTCCGACGGGTTGACCTGGATCGGTCAGGGTCAATCAGGCACGGGAACGCTTGAGGGTGTCACCTGGAACGGGACACGTTTCATTGCCGTGGGTGAGGGCAACCGCCTTATCACCTCGCCATAGGGTGGCAAACAGCCCACTCGCCTATGGACAGTCAGGTGGCACGGGGCCGCCGTTGAACATGTAGTCGACCAGATAGACCAAGTCAGCGATATCAATCGTAGGGCCACCGTCGCCGTTTATGTCAGCCTCCATGAGACAAGGCGGCTCGGGACCTTCTGTGAACATAAAGTCGACCAGATAAACTAAGTCGCCAATGTCGAGTGATGGTTCATTGTCATGGTTGACGTCACCGCGGGTCAGGCAGCAGCAAGCATCGCCGATCCCGTCACCATTACTGTCGGCCTGGTCGGTATTGGCCACCTGGATACAGTTGTCGCAGGAGTCACCGACCGAGTCGGCATCGAAATCTTCCTGGGCGGTGTTGACTGTGGTCAGGCAGTTATCGCAGCTATCCCCTACGCCGTCGACGTCGACGTCTTCCTGAGCCAGGTTGCTTGCGGACGGACAATTATCGCAGACGTCGCCGACTGTATCGCTATCGGTGTCGGACTGGTTCTCGTTGATAACAGTAGGACAGTTATCGCAGACATCGCCCACACTGTCCAGGTCACCGTCGGCTTGATTTGTGTTGGCGTCGTTGGGACAGTTATCGCATACATCACCGACCGTATCCAGGTCGGAATCCTCCTGCCCGATATTCGCAGCCAGCGGGCAGTTGTCACAGACATCGCCCACTGTGTCATGGTCTCCGTCGAGTTGGTCTGCGTTGGAAGCAGTCGGACAGTTGTCGCAACCGTCGGGCACACCATCGGAGTCACCGTCGAGGCTGTCGTCGTACCCCTGACAGATATCGCATGAATCACCTACGCCGTCGAAGTCGGTGTCAGCCTGGTCGCCGTTGGCCACGGTTGGACAATTGTCGCAACCATCCGGCACGGTGTCTTCATCGGTGTCGGCATTGTCGTCATACCCTTCACAGGCATCGCAGAGATCACCGTTGCCGTCGCCGTCGCTGTCGGTCTGGTCACTGTTGGCGATTGTGGGGCAGTTGTCGCAAGCATCGGGTACGGTATCTATGTCGGCATCGAGATGGTCGTCACCGCCGGGGCAAACATCGCATGAGTCGCCCACGCCGTCTGCGTCACTGTCCTCTTGCGCAACGTTGGCCACGGTGGGGCAGTTGTCACAAATATCACCGAGACCGTCGCTGTCGGT
The DNA here is from genome assembly GCA_029860345.1 of Candidatus Zixiibacteriota bacterium. Taxonomy (NCBI): domain Bacteria; kingdom Pseudomonadati; phylum Candidatus Zixiibacteriota; species Candidatus Zixiibacteriota bacterium. The sequence goes on from JAOUBJ010000025.1 coordinate 11,526, forward strand.
ATCCAGTTGATCGGCGTTGGCGCCGTCGGGACAGTTGTCGCAGAGGTCACCAATCAGGTCGCCATCGGAATCGTTTTGGTCCGGGTTGGCGATGGCCGGACAGTTGTCGGTCGCGTTGTCGACACCGTCGTTGTCCACGTCCGGATCATAGATGGTGTAGCAGTGCGGCCCGCTCCAGTCAGGTATAACATTGCCGACGCCGGTGCCGTAGGCCCATAGCCACAGGCCGACCGGCAGGAAGTAACTGGTGGAGTCGAGGCAAACGGTCTTGCCGCTCTGATCGGCATCAAACCCAGTGGATATCAAGAAAGTCACGGCGTCAAACCCGTTTGGCAGTCCGGTGCCGTTCATGATCGCCGCACCCAAGGCTATTGTGTCGGCCGCCGATCCGGTCACACCGAAGGAGTCGATGGAAACCACCAGATCATAGAACCCGCCCAAGCCTACTGCGGCCGTGTCGCCGCCGAGCGGTGTCCATGTCGCGCCGTCGGTGGAAAGTAGTTCAAAGCCGTTCGTGAATCCTTTGATTGGTGCGCCCACGCCGGTGTTGGTCCAGCGAAGGTTGAAGACTATCGGCACTTCGGTGCTAAGGGTGTCGGTAGCATAGAGCCCGTCGACGGAATCCAGAGTAACGGAGGCGGGGAAAACGGCCGAAGTCAGGGTGAACATACTCAGACCGACCAATACTAAGATAGCTCGCTTATTCATGTAATCCTCTCTGCTGTTGGTACTACAGGGTTGCAGACGCCGCAATATAACGAATATCGCGGCATCGTCAATGTAGATTTCCGATACGGGTCGAGTCTACTTTCGGTCGGGCTCAGAGATCAAACGGTAACTGCCGCCACCGCCCGCAGATAAGAGTGCGTCGATGACTGTCGACCCAGGGAACAACTCCAGGGTCGAATCGACCGGCCCGTATGTATATGCCGAGAGTACAAACGAAGGTACCACCATTGACAAGGTATCAGCGGCCGGAACCTGTTCAAAGCTATAGAGACCATTGGCATCGGTAGTATCTTTCATCACGTTCGTGACCAATCTGTCGCTCAACAGTAGCTGTATTTCGACATTAGCCGCGGCGACCGTGTCGGTGGAGACAGGATCAATCAGCCGAACATGCCCCGACAAGCTCGCCGACAAAGGCGGCAACCGAACTTCCAGGTTTTCTACATAAGGGTAATCACCCGGATAGGAATCGCCTTCACGCACAAGATCATCCAAGGGTGGGATGACCCCATCATGAACCAGTTCGGCATAATCGGTCTTGCTAAATGAAAACCCGTGAGTACCCGATGGGACCACAGTGCCGACGACAAAAAAACCGTTGGCGCCGGTTATGCTACTGCCGGCGAAACCCGAGATAACCCACGAAACCTCGACACCCGGCACCAGCGAATTGTCGAACGCATCCCGCACCAACCCGCTGACTCCTCCGGCCACTCGGTCGATGTCCCAGTAGGTAGCCAGAACAGAATTTGCCACGTCGGGTGGACCGTCATCAAGAGAGTCGGGCGGTGTCCAGTCTGAATCCGCTAATACCAGGCGAACCCGGCGCCCACAAGGCAACACGAACGAGAACGTACCATCATCTGCAAATACCCTGATGTGTCCATAAAACACGCCACTGGTTGAGTACATCACGATCTTGACCGCATTCAGGTCGACATTGTTGACCCGTCCGGTGAGAGGTGAGTCGGCGTCAGACACATTGCCGCAGTCGGCCGGGAGAACAATATCGAGCATAGTGGCGGCTTGACTCAGATTGCCGACAATGCGTGGTCCGCCGGAGTCCTGGACCTTATCGTCGCCGCAGTTGGCAAGCATCAGACAGCAGCTAGTGACTAAGAGGGTCAGCAAAATCAGTTTGATCGAATTGGCTTTCATCGGGCATACCTTTCTGGTCGGAGGCGAATCGTTTGCATTGCTCCACCATAAGAAAAACAATGTCTGTTGTCAAACAGGATACGATGGGCTACTTGTAGAGGAATCTTTTGATCTTGCGGGTGGAGGTTTTCTCAAGTTCTTCCAGACGGATATCGAATGATGCGATTCTCTTGTAAGCAGCCACCTGTTCGTTGACCAGAGCGACGGCATCGGCAACCACCTGGTGCAAACGTTGCTGATCGGGTTGTGTTATGTTCTCAATCAACCCTGCTTCGAGCAGCCATTCGAGATCAGGGACGATCAGCGCCATCACTTCTTCTCTTTGCTTACCTTCACTAATGCGCCCAAACACGACCGCCTCCAGAATGTGCGGTGAAGTTGTCAGTTTCTCTTCGATCTCCTCGGGATAGATGTTCTTCCCGGCAGCCGACACAATCAGGCTCTTGCACCGCCCGGTGATCCACAGATGGCCGCGGTGCAGCCTGCCCAGATCGCCGGTGTGTAACCAGCCGTCGATTATCAAATCGGCCGTTTCTTTGGGTAATCCGCGATAACCGGGGGTGACGTTTTCCCCCTTGACGACAATCTCCCCGATTCCCTCCTCGTCCGGGCTGTCGATTGCCACCTGAACATTCGGGATCGGAGGTCCCACAGAGCCGAATCTTATGTCATCGGGACGGTGAGCCGACACGACCGGTGAGCATTCGGTCATGCCATAGCCTTGCATGCAGTCGAATCCGAGCAGATTGAAAAAGCGGGCGATGCGCGGTGACAAAGCAGCGCCGCCGGAAACAAACATCCGAACCGATCCCAGACCGGCCCGGTTACGTACCGATCGAAAGAGAGCGCGCCCCCATTTACCGCCCAAACGCCAGCCGAGTGCAGATACTGACATAAGGGACCGAAACAGCAACCGGCGCATGGTCGGCGCTGTGGCCAGTTTGCGTTCGAACGATTGATGCATCTTTTCGAACAGCAGAGGTACCCCGACCAAAATCGTTACCCGGTTGTGCGCAATGTCCTCTACAATCTGGCCGGATTTCAATGAGCGGGCATACACTATGGTTGCACCGGACATGAGAGGCGTCAGAAAGCCGCAGGTAGCTTCAAAAGTGTGATGAAGCGGCAGGACCGAGAGGAAAACATCACCGGGTCCGAACTCCAGGGCTTCGACGATACCGTCCAGATTGGCCACCAGATTCTTGTGGGTCAGTTCCACCGCTTTGGGTGTACCGGTGGTACCCGAGGTGTAGATGATAACGGCTGTCTCGGCAGCAGGCGGCAGGGTTTTGAGTGGCTCGTCGGCTGTCAGACGCATCCAGTTGTCAGCGCCGTCAGAATCGAAATCAAAATGCTCAATGCTTACATCGGTGTCGGACATGAGTTGACTGCCGCGTTTGGAGACGAAGATAGACCGCATCGCGGCGTGACCGAGCAGGTAGGCCACCTCGGTTGGCTTGAGATTTATATCTATAGGGACGACGGTTCCCCCGGCGGCCAGAATCGACAGGTAAGCTATCCCCCACTCCGGTCGATTCTCAGACAGTAAGCCGACGCCCTGCCCATCGATATGATTCCCTGCCTTCAGCCCGGCGGCCATCCGCCGCACGGTCCGGCCAACCTCTGAGTAAGGGTAGCTCCGTCCCTGGCCGCCATCGCTTTTGAAGGCGATCTGGTCGGGCAGGCGTTGGGACGACTGTTCAAATCTTGAACAGAGGTTGGGTGGCGGTGCGTTGTCACGGTGTGAGGCGTTCATGGATTGAATTTAGTGATTGTGTTGACCGTGGCAAAGTGAAAAACGACTAGCTCTCGGTGCTGCAAATCGTCACTGCGGGCTCAAAAAAACCGCCGGGGGTGAACCCCGGCGGTGCGATAATCAATGCGTGTACGTGATTACTATTCCTCGACGGTGATAGTCACACTCAACTGAATGCCGTTACCACGCGGGTCCTGGTCGATGACCGTGACAACATAACTGCCGGGCGCGAGCGGAACCTCCCAAGTGAAGTAGGCTTCACCGTAGGTGTTGGTCTCCACCGTGCTGGCGTCGGGCAATAGAATCGTATGGTCAGCCAACGGGTTGCCGGGCCGGTCTTTGATCAGGCAGGTCAGGTAGGCGGTCTCACCGGGTCCGGGAGATCCCCCGACCGACAGTCTCGAAGTGCCGGAGTAGGCTGTTCCGGTGGTTAGAGTGACATAGAACGATGATAACGCTCCGGCCGGATGCCAGTAGGCAATATAATCAACGCCTCCGATACCGTCGTCATCCACACCGGTAACCGAGAAATCCTGTTTGAGAACTTTGGTTCTGAGGTCCACCCGGGCTGATGCTCCCCAACAACCGTTTTCGAGACTGGCGCCGACCGCGGTAAGCAGGTTTGCATCGGCATTGAACGGTGTTCCGCCGACCACAGGGTTCTGATTCAAGTCGATACCGGTGATCCAGACATAGGCCTTGGACTCTCCATCGGCATACATCGAAGCCGGAACTCCGGTCACTATCAAGGTATCCGGATAGTGCGTGTTGAAGAACATGGCGGTGTCGGCAACGGTACCGCCAGCCGTCTCAGCATAGACCCAGACACGACCATCGGCGGTGTTGACGTTGTTTCCGGAGAACCACTTTGAGGTGGCAATTCCTTCGTGGTTGGCCGTGCGTTCCTGGTGCGACTTCATGGTGCCTTCGTCGACCGAGAAGTAAACAACTTCGGAATCATTGACCGGATTGAGATAGATATCGGAGACAACGGCGACAATACCGTTAACTTCGGCAACGTTGTCCCAGTAAGGCACGTTGCAGGCTTCGTAACCGACCACGATGTAGGCCGGCGGTCCGGCCGTTACCAGTATCTGCGTTGCGTTGGAGAGCACGCCTCCACATGTGGCGCGGATTCTGATCGTTCCGGAAATGGAACCCGAGTGTATCGTTGCCGTAGCCATACCCTGACTGTTGGTGACGGTTTCATAGGGTCCCTGATCGACCGTGCCGAGATGTTCGCCGCCGCCGGGGCCATCTATGATATAAAAGCTGACATTGAGACCTTCCGGTACCGGGTTGCCGTTGACATCATAGACGGTGGCGCGCAACAATCCCACTTCGATACCACCGGTCTGCCGCACCGATAGACTCATGGAGTCGGACGCCAAGAAGATAAAGTCCGGGGTGGCATCGGGTGACAGTTGCAGCGATGTTTCGGATTCGCCGACAATGCCGCCTTCGTTGACCGAGCCCTTGACGTACACGGTCTGGGCGTCGTTGCCGCTTATAAAAGCAACCGAGGCCGAGCCGCCGGAAGTCATGGCGGTCGAGGGAATCACGCCAAAAGCATCCCAGGTGCCGTTGGCATTGGCATCAAACACCAACGAATCGATACCGGCCGACCAGTATCCGTTTCCGTCGACATCGACGAATTTTTCACCGGCCGCGATCCGCACCAGGGTTGAATCCGGCGCCGGTTGGCCGAGCGCATCGCGAACTGAAATCGTCACTACGGCGGTGTCGGCGCCATTGGCCAGCAAGAGATTGGGCGTTATAGACAAACTGACGTTACCGCTGGATTGCTGGCTGCCTGAGACATCTACGCTGGTCGAAGCCGTTTGGTCGGTATAGTCATCAGCCGAGGCGGTGATGATAGCCGCGCCGACGGTGGTGGCCGTGAAGATGCTGGCCGCTGCGCCGGTAGCGTCGGTGACAGCCGACTCAGGCGTGAAGTACCCCGCCGTGCCGGGCTGCACCGAAAAGGTCACAGTCTCACCGACCATGGGCGTGCCGCCTGAGGTCATGGTGCCTTCGACAACCGAGGTGGCATTAAGCTCTAAGGCCGCCGGGCTGGAGGTGACCGCAATTTCGACATCGGATGACACCGGATCGTCCATACGGCTCTTGGAATCACAGCCGCCGATGAACCATAGTGAAAGCAGCGCCACGAACGCCGCGAAAATTACAAGGGGGCACTTCTTATGGGTGAACATAGCTTCTCCTGATTCTATCTCGTTTTGAATTTGTTTATTCTCTGTATCGATACGATCAATCGAGTTTCCTTCAGTTCGGCGGTACCTCAATAGGTCAGGACCCGCATCACTGCGGGTCCTTCAAGCTTTGCAACTGCCCTTCGATCAACCACCACTCATGGCAAGATCTTGCTCAACGATCGTCGGCGTCACGAATATGACCAGATCACGGCTCTCCATGTTCTTGGTATGGTATTTGAACAACATCCCCAGAATCGGGATATCTTTCAGTATCGGCACACCGTGCTCAGATTCGATTTCGTCTTCAGTAGTCAGTCCACCGATCACGGCTGTCTGACCGTTGGCCACGATAACGTTGGTTTCAGCATTGGAGGTGTTGATAATCACGCCGTTGGGATCAAACTCGAAGGTGGAACGTTCCGGTTTCAGATGCATGAGAATCTGGTTCTCGGCGGTGATGTGCGGCGTAACGGTCAGGATGGTGCCTACTTCCTCGAATTGGATGACAACGTTGCCCGATTCGTCGAACTGTTTCACCGGCACTTTGGCGCCCATCTGAATCTTGGCTTCGTGATTGTCGATAGTGGTGATCTCGGGGTGCGCAATGATCTTGCCCTTGCCGTTGGCCACCAGAGCATCGACCATCGCCGTGACGTTGTAGCCGTGCTGGAATGCCGTCACCTGATAATGGAGGGCGGATTTGGAGACATCATTGGCATTGATGTCACCGGACTGCCTGATCTCCCGACCGGACTCGGTGAAATAGGTACCGTTGACATCCCAGTCGATTCCCAGCTCTGAGAAATCATTGGTGAAGATTTCCAGAAGCTGCGCAGATATCTTGATCTGATAGGCCGGCTTGTCCAGCTCGGCGATGTATTCCAACAGACGCGGCATGTTATCCGGCACGTCCTGGATGATGATCGAGTTCGAACGCGGATCACTTTCGACCGAACCGCGGTCGGACATCAGTGACTTGACGGCATTGGTAATGTCGCCGGAAACAGAGTTGGATATCTGGACAATCTTGGTGTCCAGATCGACCATTTTCAGCTGTTCTACGCGATGCTTTTCCTGCTCGGTCACTTCAGTCCGGTAGTCCTTTGCATTGAGAATCCGGATATAGCCGCTTTCCTCTTCGACAACGGACAGACTGTAGGTGCGGCCCACGATATCCATAGCTTCCCGCCACTGGACGTCGCGCAGCTTGATGGTGACAGTTCCCTCCACACCCGGCGCGATCACGACATTGACACCGCCATAGTCGGCCAAAAACGTAAGCACCGAGCGGATGTCGGCCGATTGGAACTGGAGGTTCTCGATTGGTTTGGTAGCATCGGGGGTTTCTTGTGTCATGCCCGCCGCTGCGATCATGCAAAGGGCTACCAATGCAAGCACCAAGCGATGTTTCAAATCTTTTTTCAGGGCCATGGAGTTATACCTGCCTTTCTTATTCCTCTATATGAAGAGCCAGTGTGCGGCTCCAGCCGTATTCGAATATCTGGAAATAGACCCGGTCGGACTCAATACGAAGCACGTATCCTTTTTTCACCCGATCACCGGTCCTCAATATGTATCCGTAACCGTTGGCGTCCTCAAGCAGGGCTGAGTTTTTGCCCCCTTCGCTTTCGAGGATACCAACCAGCCTGAGACCTTCAACATTCGGCACCCTCTGTTCAATCGGGCTTGAAGATACCTGAGCTTCGTTGATCAGAGTTTCGAACGGGTCTCTATAGTGTTTGGTTTTGTATTTCACGACCAGGCGCTTGGGGAATTCAGCCACCATGGTCCCTTTGATCTTCTTGGACACAGCCGGGTTGCGGCGGAACCGTGAGGTCGACTTTTTGTCGCTATCGGCTTGGTCGGCTTTGGCTACCGTTTTCTTGTTTGTTTTGCCGCTTGGCTTTTTGCTTTTGTCGGCCTTGGCGACTGTTTTGGAGTCTGATTTGCCGGCCGCCTTCATGGTGTTTTCCGACTTGGCCGCGGGCTTGACGTTACCTTCGGACTTATCACGCGGACGGTCGACCTTGGCCACCGTTTTAGTCTGAGCTTTGACCGGCGGCTTCGTCACCTTCTTAGTGACCTGCTGTTTAGACTCGGCTTTCGGCTTTGAAGCAACCTTCTTGTCACCGGTTGCAGCCGGTGTTGTCGAGGCTGTTTTCGTCGGAGCTTCGGCTTTGGGCGCCTTAGCGGTTGCAGGCTTCGGCTTTGAGACCGGTGGTTTCACCGACTTAGTTGGCTGATCGGCGGACTTGGTTTTCTTGATCGGCGTCGCCGGTTTCTTGTATAGATCGGCCCACTTGTCTTGGTCGGTGAATTGACCCGTACCCGGGGTGTAAGTAGAGCTTGGGAATGGAGTTCCATCGTCCGGCTTGGTAACCTTCGGTGGCGCGGGATTCTCAGCGTTGGGCTTGGACGGTTTGGCTTTCGCCGATTGAGGCTGGTCCTTGGAGGCCAGGCTGGCCAGGCGATCTTTGTCAATGGCCGAATTCACCTCAGCCGGGCTCTTCTTGCCAGGAGCCGCGGGCTGGGACGTTTTCGCCGTCGGGACGGCAGCATCCTTTGTGGCCACTACTGTTCTTGGGGCACTCTTGGTCATGGCTGCGACAACGGCGGAGGTCGACCAGTCGGCAAACTTTGGTCCACCTTTGTCCGGGAAAACGACTGTCACCGAATGTTGATTGCTCTCTACTCGGTAGGACGCTTCTTGAGCCATGTCGAAAACGACGCGCACGACAGCTTCCGGTTTGGCGGCGTACTGGCTGGTGCGAATGGCCTGAACACCACATTTGGGCAGAGCCATGAATTTCTTGGCGCCCAGATGATGGGTGGCTTTCAGGATATCGACAATGACTCGGAACGGTTTGCCGTCCTTGGCCACTTCAGTCTGGTGGCTGAACCGAACGGTGCCGTCGACATCAATGCGAGCCGAGGTGTAGCCGTTCTGATGGCTCAAGTTGATGTTTGTCACTTGCGACGATGTAGCCGCAACTGAGGTGGCCAGAAGAACGAAGGCGGCCAATAGGCAGATTGCTTTTCTCATCTGGTCATCACCTCCTATATCGTAAGCTCTGTGAGCCGTTCACCGTCTTTCACGAAGTAGGTAGAAAGAGAGAAGACGGCGGACACGGTTTCGTTTTTCTTTTCCCCCGACTTTGCCTCGGCAGCGGCGGCCGACGAAATGGCCACCTCTAAGGCGGTAAGTTGGAGGTTATCGATATTGGCAATGAAGGGGAAATTGGCCACATAGCTCACGAACGACCCAATGTCGTGGTAGGCCCCGGTCATGCTGATCTCGAATGATGCTACATTATAGAACTCTTCACTACCTATATCCAATGGCTGAATGCTGGTAATCTTTGTGCCGGTTAATGACGATGCGGTGTGTAACTGCACCAGGAATGAAGGAATCTGTTTCACTTCGGGCAGCAGCGCTTCGATTTCGTCATATCGATTCAGAAGATCGGTATACTCAACCTTGAGCGCTTCGAGCGATTTGGCCTTAATCTCAACGGCTCTCAATTCGGAAGTGATCCTCTCGAATTCCTGAGTCTGGGTGGCGATCTGCTGGTCGTACTTGGTGTAAAGCCGAGAATGCCAGAAGTAGACAACCACAAAGAAGGCCATGATTCCCAGCGCAATCTTCTGAGTTTTGGCGTCCTTGAAATCCATAACGATCCGTCCCTAATTTAGACTTTTGTGGCTGGTGGTCTTCTTTTTCTTCGCCACGTCGGCCTGAGCAACCGACTTGCGCGACTCTTCATCGGCAAGCAGGTGCACGTCACACGACAGCACGAAGTTGAACGCGGTATATTTGTCAAATTTGACTTCGTTGGTGGAAACCAGTTCCACTTCTGCGAAGTAATCGGAACGCATGATGTTGATCATGAATGCAGCCAGGGCATTAAGGGTGAAACTGTAACCCTCAAGCCGGGCCGGTCTCACCACCTGCACGGTTGGAGCAGCGGTAGTGGTGTCATCGGCGGCCCTAGCGGGCAGTTCATCCTGAGAGAATTTGACCAACCAGACGAATTCCGGAACGTCCCTGGCCATCTCTTCAAGTATCTGCACCCACACGTTTCGATGACTATCGAGCCGCTCGACCGCGCTCATGCGTTGCGTGATTTTGGCCTTGACGGTTTCAAGGCCCTCGACCAGCTGAATGTCTTTTTGCAGCATGGCGGCACGTCGCTTGGCCCTGGCAATGTTGGTATCAAGCTCGGTTATCTGAGCTTTCTGGAGGAAGGTGATTGCGAAGAGCATACACACCACCCCCACAGCACCGCCGATAACGTAGAGACCGGCCTTGCCGAGGGAAAAGTCAAACGACCGCTTGCGATATTCCTTGGGAAGTAAGTTTATTTCTATCATAAGATCCTACCTTACCATCCTCATGGCCAAGCCGATCGGCACGGTCAACAGAGGCGCTATTTTTTCCGGCTGGAGATACTGGAACAGTTCCGGATCATAGTCGATATTGCGCAGGGGATTGGCAATCTCCAAAGGCGTCGACAATCTGGACTGCAGGAACTCAGCCATGTAGGGAATCAGAGCACCACCGCCACAGAGTACGATCCAGTCGACAGTCTCCAGTTTGGACTGTGACTTGAAGTATGAAAAGGCCAGCTCGACACCGGAGATCAGATCGTCGGCGGCCGAGATGATAGTGGCCTTGAGCATGTCCTGATCGATCGACTCGGCCATCTCACCTTTTATGGCTTTGGCCGTGAGTTCCGGATTGAGACGGAATTCTTTCTGGATGGCGTTGTAGATTTCACGCGTCCCGGAGGATACGTCCCGGGTCGAGTGGTAAATGCCGTCGACAACGTAGGTGATATTGGTCACGTCGTGCCCGACATTCAATAGCGCCGTGATCCGGGAAGGATCGATCTCGTAATTGTATTCGTAGGCATTGAAAATGGCCAGAGCGTCATCATCAACAATGACCGGTCTGAGACCGCAGTCTTCGATCAACTGCAAATAGACCTGCAAATACTCTTTGCGAGCGGCGACCAGCAGAACGTCCATCTTGTTGACGTCGTCATCAACGTTGATGATGTGATAGCTGAGCGAAACATCGTCGACATCAAACGGCGCACGCTGTTCGGTTTCAAACAGGATGGCCTGCTCCGCTTCTGTGCCAGACTTTTTGTCGATGGTGAAGCGGTCGGTGATGACACCGTGGCCGGAGATTGACACCACTACGTCCTTGATCTTGGGATCGGTCTGATCGATCAGCGACTGGATATTGAAAATCACAGCCTCGCGATCACGGATTTCGTCGGCCACGATGGCTTCCGGCGGCAGTTCCCTGATGCCGATTGCCGCGACCGAATGACCCGTCTTGGTATGATCCAGTTTGACCAGTTTGACCGAGTTGGCGCCGATGTCCAGACCGACTGTGCTCTTGGCTGAGCGAGAAAAACCCATTGGTCACTCTTTATCTAAAAGTTTCGCAACTCTTGCTTCATTGTTAATCTATCGTCACATCATCGCTTCAGATTAAGGTCTTATCCAAAAAACAGTTCCGGAAAAGCCGCTAATCCTGGCCGGCAGTTCCATACGGACCGCCCGCTATATTATCGGCTGACACTGCCCCACACTTTAGAGTGACAACCTAAGACGTTGATATGCAAGACCATACAACAAAGCCCCTGTCGCAAAGAGAGGGGCTTTGGGAGGATGAGTAGCAGCCGGCGCCGCGGCAGCGCCAGGGACTCTATCTATTCAAAAAGGACCTTTAAGCACCTTCGGCATGCTGTTGGGCCCATAGTTCCCAGTTATCATACGACCTGACTCGACCGGTTGATCTGAGTACATTGTGGAAGGTCTCATAATAATACTCTTCAACCAATCCAATGGTCAGAATGTTGCCCCCGCCGGTAAACCCGGCTGAGCCGTTGGGACCAAAAGTGATGGTGTTGCTGGCCAGGTCGGTGAAAACATACTCGACATGTTCTTCCAGAGTATCCACCCGGACGACACGGTCGTTCGACTCGAAGGTGTAGGTATCGGGATTATTGATATCCTGAAAGAGGGTCATAGTCCGATCGTAAAAATCGAAATAGACGCCATATTGGAGTTTATCCGCTATGGACATGGAGCGGGCCAGCCTGAGGGTCGAGACAATGTCACGATTGGCTGATCGGAATTGCAGCCGCTCGTATGCTCGCTGAAAACGTGGTACCGACATTGAGGCAATGATTCCGACAATCACAGCCAAAGCAAGTAGCTCTACCATTGTCACGCCGGTCGTTGATTTCAATTTCGATGTCATATTGTCACCTGATCTGTTAAGGTATCCGTGTCGTCGCCCGGTCTGGCCTTAAGGAGTTATCAACTTCTCAGCCATAGGGACTCATTTATTCAAGCTGGATTGAGCACAACTCATGCCCGAATTTGCGAGAATTGTACACAGCCGACGCTACCCCGTGATGTTGCTGATGGCCAACCGTTTGACCCGAAGCAAATCCTGCGCAATCGGCTGATTCGGGAACAATACGGGAGGTTCAAACCTTAGAACCTGTAGGAAATGTCCCATACCAATGGGGCACACGCAATTTGCTGTTGACAAAAACCTGAATCGGCCTAACTTGGATTTGACCGCAGGTCTTACGATATATGAAAAAGCCTTCTTATTCATTGAATTAAGGAAAAGATCTCTATGCTGACGCCCGAAACGAGTTTGTTGCGACGGTCCACCCTTTGCGCTGTCATCTTTGTCTGCTTCTTCTGCCTGGGAATGGCTCAGGCTTCGGAGCTGCCGAGCAGCCTGCTGCCCGCTCCCCTGGTAATCTCCAAATCCGACATACCTTTGACACCTACGGTCAAAAGAGCCTTGATTGAACGCGATGGTGACGTGGTGAAGGTGTGGGTGTTCTTCACCGACAAATCGGTCTTCACCGAGGCCGAGTTTGCTTCGAAGGCATCGACGCTGACCATCGAGCCGCGAGCACTCAAGCGTCGCGCCAAGGTGGGCCGCGATCAGGTCGTATTTGTCGATTTGCCGGTGGCCCAGGATTACCTGAATAGTGTCGAGCAACTGGGGGGAACAGTGCGCAGAGTTTCGCGCTGGCTGAATGCCGCCTCGTATGAAATCCCGGCCGATCAATTGGATGCGGTAGCGCTGTTGCCGTTTGTTGCCCGGATCAAACCGCTGGCTACTTACAAACGAACCCCGTTACCGACTGAATCGGGCCGGTTGGAGGATTCACCCGGCCAATCTCTGGGATTCGACGCGATCAATTACGGCATATCTGAAAACCAACTGATTCAGATAAACGTCCCTCCCGTGCATGAAAAGGGATTCAGCGGATCAGGCGTAACCCTGGCTATTTTTGACACTGGATTTCGCACCAGTCACGAGGCCTTCACCGCTCATTATAACGCCGGGCACGTCCTGGCCGAGTGGGACTTCATTTTCAATGACAGCAATGTAAACAACGAGGCTGCCGACTGGTCGAGTCAGTGGAATCACGGCACCTATATATGGTCGACCTCCGGCGGCAATCTCCCCGGCCAGATGATCGGCCCGGCCTACGGCTCCAACTTCATCCTCTGCAAGACCGAGGATGTTCGCTCGGAAACACAGGTGGAAGAAGACAATTGGGTCAGTGCGCTGGAATGGGTTGATTCTCTGGGCGCCGATGTTGTCACCAGTTCCCTAAGTTATCTTGGCTGGGACGACGGCACCGGCTACAACCAGTCCGACCTTGACGGCTTGACTGCCGTGACCAGTATTGCGGCCAGTATGGCCGCCGATATGGGCATCGTGGTGTGCAACTCGGCCGGCAACAGCGGACCATCATCGCCGTCAATGAGCGCCCCACCGGATGCTCACGACATCCTGACCATCGGCGCGGTTAACTCAAGTGGATCACTGGCTTCGTTTTCATCGCGGGGACCGACAGCCGATGGACGGACCAAGCCGGAAGTTTGCGCTCTGGGTGTCGCCACCTCATGCGCAACGGCAAGTTCGGACAACGCCTACTCCACCAAAAGTGGCACCTCGCTTTCGACACCATTGGTAGCCGGCGCGACTTGCTTGCTGATTGAAGCCAAGCCACTTTATACGGCCCGCCAGATTCGCTGGGCGCTAATGGAAACATCAAACAACGCCTTAACACCCAACAATAACTATGGCTGGGGTCTGATCGACCTTGACGCTGCTCTAAGTTGGGGTGCACACTTTGCGGCAGATATAAATATAGGCAATGCCCCGGCCACGATTCAGTTTACCGACAGTTCTTCGGTGTCACCATTGTCCTGGAACTGGGATTTCGGTGACGGTGACTCGTCAACCGCGCAAAGCCCATCACACCTGTACAGCGACCCGGGCGCATACGATGTGACCCTGGCCATCGAGACCGATAGCATGGGCACCATAACAGACCTCAAAAGAGGCTTCATTATCCTGCTGGCCGACACGCTGACTTTTACGCCGGTAATGAGTACGCCCGGATCGCAGATTGTAATGTCGGTCGATCTGGTTAACAGCCAGGAACTATCGCAGTTGACCATTCCACTGACCTTTGATGACTCTCCATTCATCACCTTTGACTCCGCAACTCTGGGTAGCCGTACTGCTTATTTCGAGAGGTTCCAGTTGGTCGCCTTTATACCATCGTCCAACAAGTACGTCTACGAGTTGGAAGCCGACGACGGCGGTAATCGCCCACCGCTTGAGGCGGGCGACGGAGAAGTGATGCAGTTGCATTTTTCGATCTCAGGAGCCGCACCGTTGGGCACGAGCATCACCGTTGACACGACTTCCTCGCCCAAGGTTTTGGAAGTTGTCTCTGAGTTCTTGACATACGCGCCGTCGGTCACCACCGGTACGATTGGCGTCTCGTCGACAGTTCGCGGTGATGTCAACGGCGACGGAGCCATCGACATAGCCGATCTCACACATTTGGTTGATTTCATGTTTACCGGCGGTCCACCGCCGATCAGCGAGATGGCTGGTAATGTCGACGGCCTCGGAGGGATAGACATTTCCGACCTGGTTTATTTGGTCGACTTCATGTTCACCGGCGGCCCGCCGCCACCGGTGTAGGAGCGGCCTCCAGATTGCACTTTTTAAGGCGGCATCCTCGTGATGCTGCCTTTTCTATGTAAGTTGATTTGTGGGTAGCGTGGTCATTCCGGCGAAGGCCGGAAGATGGATTCCCTGATTTCACAAACGAAGTGCAACATCTGTATAAGGTGTTGTTATGGGAAAAAAATACAATCAACTCAATCTTGAAGAACGGTGTGAAATATCCAGACTTCATACCGCGGGCTG